>CAZUGM010000001.1:0-1338 GCA_964619915.1 uncultured Fusobacteriaceae bacterium
TATATGAAGATGTCAACGGAGAACTATCTGTTTCAAGGTCTGAGGTAAAGAAAAATGGAATCTATGAATATCAGGATATGACCCTCTATTCAGACTATATGGAAGTGGATTTAATAAAAAAGCTGGCTCTGGGACGTCGTGGGAACCACCTGAATATAGGCGGGACAACCGATGTTAAATCTGAAATAACTGATATCGATATGAATACAGAGATAGCCATCCTTATAAATGATGTGGAGTTTAAAAATGTAGATAAAGACGGAAAGATCATGACTGCGTCGTCTGATAAGGGTGAGATATTCAATAAAACCAAGGTTGCTGTTTTACGGGAAAATGTAGCAGCAGATACAGTTGAAAATCATATTGAAGCTGACTATGCAAAATACTTTCTGGAAACAGGGATATTGAATGCCGAAGGAAATGTAAGGATAGATTATAAAAAGTAGGAGGTAAAATTTGAAGAGTATAATTGCTCATGATCTGTGTAAAAGCTATAAAAAAAGAAGAGTTGTAAATAAAATAAGTTTAGAAGTACATAAGGGTGAGATAGTTGGGCTTTTGGGACCTAATGGAGCAGGGAAAACCACTACTTTTTATATGATCACAGGGATTGTAAAACCTGAATCTGGAAAAGTTTTTTTCAATGAACAGGATATAACTGATTATCCCATGCATAAAAGAGCCAATATGGGAATCGGGTATCTGGCCCAGGAACCATCTATATTTAGAGATCTCAGTGTAGAGGATAATATCTTGGCGATCTTAGAGATGAGAAAGATAAAGAAGGAAGAAAGAATTAAGATAAAAAATGATCTGTTGGAGGAGTTTAAACTGACCCATGTGGAAAAATCCATGGGTTACTCCCTCTCAGGAGGAGAAAGAAGAAGGGTTGAGATAGCCAGGACAATAGCCAACAATCCAGATTTTATTCTGTTGGATGAACCCTTTGCAGGGGTAGATCCCATAGCTGTAGAGGATATTCAGGAGATCATAAGATACTTGAAGAAAAGAGGGTTGGGTATCCTGATCCCAGGCCATAGTGTACGGGGAACGTTGGGAATTACCGACAGAGCTTATGTTATGGCTCAGGGGGAACTCCTGATAAGCGGCTCCCCGGAGGAAATAGCCAACGATGAAAGAGCGAGAAAGATCTATCTGGGAGAGGGGTTTAAATTAGATTAGATTATCTGAAATTTCAGTAACCAGATGTGATATAATAAAAATTAAGCAAAATAAATACAGGCTTCTTTTGTTAAGGTTTTTTATGAGACCATGAATATGAAATCATAGAAAACACAGAAAAAAAATCGATGAAATCACGGAAAAAATCTTATCTCT
>CAZUGM010000001.1:1378-4904 GCA_964619915.1 uncultured Fusobacteriaceae bacterium
GAGTCATCATGTTGACCACCTCCTTATGGGGTCAAAAACAGAAAAAAAGAGTTGAAATAAAAGGATCGTTAGGGGCAAAAGAGCTAAAGGTAATTTAAAGATTTAAATTTTGGAGGATAGGATGAATAATTTAACAGGTAATGAAATCAGAAGAAAATTTATAGAATTTTTTCAAGGGAAACAGCATAAGCACTATGAGAGTGCATCATTGATACCAGATGATCCCACGCTATTGTTGACGGTAGCAGGAATGGTACCTTTTAAACCTTATTTTTTAGGACAAAAAGAAGCTCCTACACCGAGAGTGGTTACTCACCAAAAGTGTATCAGAACCAATGACCTTGAAAATGTAGGGAGAACGGCTAGACATCATACTTTTTTTGAGATGTTAGGAAACTTCTCATTTGGAGATTATTTCAAGGAAGAAGCTATAGCCTGGTCTTGGGAATTCATCACAGAGGTTTTAAAATTAGACGCAGAAAAATTGTGGATATCTGTGTTTACAACAGATGATGAAACTGAAGAGATCTGGAACAAGAAAATAGGTGTACCAATGGAGAGACTGGTAAGATTAGGTGAGGATGATAACTGGTGGTCAGCAGGACCTGTGGGATCGTGCGGACCTTGTAGTGAAATCCATGTAGACCTGGGAGTAGAGTATGGAGGAGATGAAAACTCGAAATTAGGAGATGAGGGGACAGACGACAGATTTATCGAAATATGGAACCTGGTATTCACTGAATACAATAGAATGGAAGATGGGTCATTAGAGCCGTTACCAAAGAAAAATATCGATACAGGAGCAGGTCTTGAAAGGGTTGCTGCCATGGTTCAGAAAAAAGCCAATAACTTTGAAACGGATTTGATTTTCCCTATTATTGAAAAAGCAGGAGAACTGACAAATTCTAAATATACATTTGGAAAAGATGAAAAAATTGACTTCTCATTGAAGGTAATAGCGGATCATATCAGAGCTATTACATTTATGATAAGTGACGGGATCTTACCTTCAAATGAAGGAAGGGGATATGTTCTTAGAAGGATCTTGAGACGTGCAGTAAGACACGGAAGATTACTGGGGAACAACGAAAACTTCCTATATAAATTAGTGGATACAGTAATAGAATTAATGGGAGAAGCTTATAAGGATATAGTAAAAAATAAAGATCACATCGTTAAAATGGTAAGAATTGAGGAGGAGAAATTCTCAACTACCCTGGATCAAGGGATGGTTATCGCATTGGATGAGATTAAAAAAGCTAAGGCAGAAAATCTAGATAAAGATAAGGTAGAATTAGACGCCGGTGTAGTATTTAAACTTTATGACACTTTTGGATTCCCATATGAACTTACAGAGGAGATTTGTCAGGACGAGGGAGTAACTATATCCCATGAGGATTACCTTGCAAAGATGGAGGAGCAGAGAGAAAGAGCCAGATCATCTAGAGAAGTTGTAAAGGAAGCCGGGCAGGATTCATTTATAGAGGAGTTCTTTGATAAACACGGAAAAACTGACTTTGTTGGTTACGAAATATTTAAAACAAAAGCTAAAATATTGCATGTAAAAGATAACAATGAAGGAAATTATACAATAATTTTTGATAAAACTCCATTTTATGCTGAGTCAGGTGGACAGTCTACCGATACCGGTAAAATAATCGGAGAAGATATTTTTGGAGCTGTTACAAGTGTAAGGAAGCAAAAAGATATATTTATCCACACTGTAAAGATGGCAGAGGGCGGAAACAAGTTGAAAAAAGGTTTAGAGCTGGAGTTATCTATCAATAAACACAGAAGAATAGAGATCAAGAGAAATCATACTGCGACACATATATTACACAAAGCTTTAAAAGAAGTTCTTGGAGACCATGTACAACAGGCAGGATCATTGGTATCACAGGACAGATTAAGATTTGATTTTACCCACTATGAGGCTGCAACAAGAGACCAGATAAAGGAAGTTGAAAAAATAGTAAATGAGCAAATATTCAGAAATGTTCCTTTAAGCATTGAAGAACTTACAATGGATGAAGCTAAAGAAAAAGGTGCAACGATGTTATTTGGAGACAAATATGGAAGTAAAGTAAGGGTTGTAGAGATACCGGGATTCTCTATGGAATTATGTGGGGGAACTCATGTAGAAAGAACTGGAGAGATCGGGTTATTTAATATCTTGACTGAAACTGGAATTGCTGCCGGAGTAAGAAGAATAGAGGCAACAACAGGATTTACTTCATATAAGGTAGTAAATGAAATGGAAGATGGTATAGTTGAACTGGCGAAGATATTAAAGTCAGATCCTTATCACGGGCATTTAATTGCTAAGGCAAATAAAGTAGTAGAAGATTTAAAGGCAGCCAATAAAGAGGTTGAAGCACTTAAATCTAAATTAGCCGGATATGAAGCTAACTCACTCTTTGATAATGTAGAGGAGATCAACGGTGTAAAGGTATTAGTTGCCGGATTTAAAGGTAAGGAAGCCGGAGGACTCCGTGAGATCGTAGATAAGGCCAAAGATAAATTAGGGAGCTGTGTAGTGATCTTGGGAACGGATAATGGGAAAGCTGTATTTGCTGTAGGAGTAACTAAAGATCTTATGGGGAAGGTAAAAGCCGGAGATCTGGTTCGTGAAATTGCTAAAGTCGCTGATGGAAACGGTGGCGGAAGACCTGATTTTGCTCAAGCAGGTGGAAAAAACGGAGATAAAGTTCCTGAAGCTTTAGAAGTAGCAAGAACTATATTACAGGAGAAACTTTAACTCCTCCTTTTTATGGTTTCTCTAGAATTAGAGAAACCAAAGCAGGGTTAATTGTGCTTCTTTCCTCTGATTTTAGAGGAAAAATAAGAATAAAGGAGTTAAAAATTATGTTTAAAAGATATCTGTCTCTAGATGTAGGAGATGTAAGGATAGGAGTGGCTAAATCCGATATAATGGGTATGATTGCAACACCTTTAGAAGTAATAGACAGGAGAAAAACCAAGGCTGTAAAGAGGGTAAAAGAACTCTGTGAAGAGCAGAATACCAAAAGTATCGTTATTGGTATCCCCAAGAGTTTGGATGGGACAGAAAAACGACAGGCTGAAAAAGTAAGAGAATTTATGGAAAAACTGAATAAAAAGATAGATGGGTTGGAGTTTATCGAGATAGATGAGAGGTTAACAACAGTATCAGCAGATAAGATGTTAGAAAATAATGGTGTGAAGGGTGCTTTAAACAAGAGAAAAACAGTGGACCAGGTAGCTGCAGCAATTATTTTACAAACTTATCTGGACATGAAAAGATAAGGGAAAAACTTAAGGTATAAAGTTGAAAATTTAATTTTCAATTATGGCCCTTAGCAGGGTATAAACAAAGTATCTATTGGTGAGTGACATCATCAAAATACTAGTAGTTTACTGTGTAAACAATAATTTTACAACTACACTAACTTTAATAATTAATTGTGCTTAGTTATTTTAAGAATGTATGTATAAAAAGATAAAACAATAATTTATATGTAAATATAAATGAGAGATATCATATAAT
>CAZUGM010000001.1:4914-30895 GCA_964619915.1 uncultured Fusobacteriaceae bacterium
ATTAAGAACTTTGAAATAATTCGGCTGAAAGCCGTTAGGGGAGGCAGGAAAAGTGGCTAGAATGATAAAAGGATATATGTACAGAATAATATTTGTGGCAATAGTTGTATTGAGTGCTGCATGGTTTACAGTTACTAAACCAGTAAAATTAGGATTAGATCTAAAGGGTGGAGTATATGTGCTGCTCGAGGCAAAACCAGAAGAGGGACAGAGGTTAGACAATGAAGCCATGGGAAGACTTATTGAAGTATTGAATAGAAGGGTAAATGGTTTAGGAGTATCTGAATCTTCTGTACAAAAAGTAGGAGATAAAAGGGTAATGGTTGAACTACCTGGAATAACTGATACAGAACAAGCCATCGACATGATCGGTAAAACTGCACTTATGGAATTTAAGATACAAAATGCAGATGGGACGTTGGGAGAAACTTTATTGACCGGTGGAGCACTAAAATCAGCGGCAGTATCTTATGACAACCTGGGAAGACCACAGATTTCATTTGAAATGACTTTAGATGGAGCAACTAAATTTGCTGAGATAACTAGAAACAACATAGGTAAACAGCTTGCCATCACAATGGATGGAATAATCCAAACTGCTCCTAGAATCAACAGTGAGATAGCTGGTGGACAGGGAGTTATCACAGGAAACTATACACCTGAGGAAGCTAAGAATACAGCATCACTATTAAATGCAGGAGCTTTACCGGTAAAGGCTGAGATCCTGGAAACTAGATCGGTAGGAGCTACATTGGGAGATGAATCTATAGCCCAATCAGAGACAGCCGGAATGATAGCTATAGGGCTTATCGCTGTCTTTATGATGGTATTCTATAGATTACCGGGATTGGTAGCAAACCTGGCATTGGTTTGTTTTGGTCTGATTACCTTTGCAACACTTAATTTCTTTGACGCTACCCTTACATTACCAGGGATTGCAGGGATCATCCTTTCAGTGGGAATGGCAGTAGATGCCAATGTAATCATATTCGAAAGAATAAAGGAAGAGTTAAGATTTGGAAATACAGTAATGGCTTCTATAGAAGCGGGGTTCAAGAAGGCATTCAGTACAATAATGGACTCAAATATCACAACCCTTATAATAACAACGATCTTATTTACTTTAGGAACGGGACCTGTAAAAGGATTTGCAGTGACACTGACTATCGGTGTACTTGCGTCGATGTTTACAGCTATCACAATAACTAAGGTATTACTTAGAGGATTTACAATGTTATTTAAAATAGATAAGCCAATCTTATTTGGTGTTAGGGGGAAATAATAGTGGAAATAAAAATAATTGAAAATAGAAAAAAATTCTTTACATTCTCAACTATATTAGTAGTATTAGCTTTATCTGCATTGATATTTAAAGGGGTAAACTATGGTCTTGATTTTACCGGTGGTAACCTTATCCAGGTTAAGTTTGAAAAAACTATGGAATTGAAGGAGTTGAACCCGATATTGGATGAGATTTCTAAGGAGATCCCGCAGTTGGATAACAACAGCAGGAAAGTACAGGTCTCTGACGGGAATGTAGTTATCGTAAGAACACCAGAGATGAATGAAGATGTAAAAAACAGCTTTATGAAGAATTTGGAAGAGAAAGCCGGGAAATATGACCTTTTGAGATCTGACAAGGTAGGAGCTTCAGTAGGACAAGAATTAAAGAGTACGGCAATAATAGCGTTATTGGTTGGACTGTTTTTAATAGTTGGATACATTACTGTTAGATTTGAATTTAAATTTGCATTGGCAGCAGTAATGGCTCTTTTCCATGATGTGATAATAGCTGTAGGAGGGATTGCGCTGTTGGGGTATGAAGTAAATACACCATTTATAGCAGCAGTTTTAACTATCTTAGGATATTCTATAAATGATACGATAGTTGTATTTGACAGGATCAGAGAAGTATTGAAAAAGAAAAAGGTAAGTACATTAGGTGAAGCGGTAGATCTAAGTGTAAACCAGACTCTGACTAGATCGATCAATACTTCATTTACGACATTCTTAGCGGTTTTTGCTATCCTGATATTTGGAGGAGCTAGTTTAAAGGTGTTTATCACAACTCTATTAATAGGGGTATTGATAGGAACATACTCATCTATCTTCTTGGCCAGTCCGGTTATCTATCTATTGGATAAGGATGAAAAATTAAGTGATATCGGACACAATTAAGAAGTTCAGTTTATAAATATTTATTTTGATAGAGAAAGAGAGAGTTAGAAATAGTCTTAATCATAAGAAAGGCTGATTCAATAGATATTGGATCAGCCTTTTGATATTTTAGCTGAAATTTTATAAGAATTAAAATAACGGTTTGTGTTATAATTAAGAGTATAGAAAAAATTAAAAAAGGTTTTAAGGAGATATAAAATGGCAAGAGTTATGTTGAAAAAAGGTAAAGAAAAGAAGATTCAAAATTTTTATCCAAATGTATTTAAGGATGAGATAAAGCAGATAATGGGAACAGTTAAAACTGGAGATATAGTGGATGTATGCAGTGAAGATCTTACATTTGTTGGTCGTGGATACGTTGTAGAGAACACCAATGCTTTGGTAAGAGTTTTAACGACTAAGGAAGAAACTATAGATAAGAAGTTTATATTAAATAAGATCAAAGTTGCATATGAGAAAAGGAAATATTTAAATGAAGAGACTAATTGTATCAGGGTGTTTTTCTCAGAAGCTGACGGGATACCGGGACTGATTGTGGATAAATTTGATAAGTACTTATCGGTACAGTTTAGAAATTCAGGTGTAGAGGCATTTCGTCAGGAAATCATAAACGCACTGAAAAAAGTGACAAAACCAAAGGGAATCTATGAGAGAAGTGATGTGGAAAATAGAATCCATGAGGGAGTAGAACATAAGACAGGAATAATATACGGTGATATACCGGATAGAGTTACTATGGAAGACAACGGGTTAAAGTATACGGTGGATATAGTTGACGGACAAAAAACAGGTTTTTTCCTGGATCAGAGAGATTCTAGAAAATTCATAAGACCGTTTTTAAATTCAAATACCAGGTTTTTAGATGTATTTTCATCTAGCGGAGGATTCTCTGTGGCTGCCCTTGCTGAAGGGTGTCAAAAAGTTGTAGCTGTGGACAAAAATCCCCATGCTTTGGAGCTATGTTTAGAAAACTATGAATTAAATAATTTTGAAAATAAATTTGAAGTGGTAGAGGGAGATGCCTTCTCTATCTTGAAGACTCTGTCAAATAGGGGAGAAAAATATGATGTAATAACTCTGGATCCTCCTTCACTGATCAAGAAAAAAATAGATATAAAGAGGGGAAGAGATTTCTTCTATAAACTATGTGTAGACAGTTTTAAGATGCTGGAAACAGGGGGGATATTAGGAGTTATAACTTGTGCTTACCATATGAGTTTACAGGATATAATGGAAGTGACCAGGATGGCAGCTTCTAAAAATGGTTTATGTTTAGAGGTAATAGGAATAAATTATCAGCCTGCAGATCATCCGTGGGTTCTGCATGTACCGGAAACACTATATTTAAAAGCTCTTTGGGTAAGAGTAATTGAAAGCTAGGAGGCCATAATGTATATAGATATTGTAGCTGGCGTTATATTAGTTTTGGCCGTATTAAAAGGTTTTAAAAAGGGGTTTTTCTTTGAGGTCCTGTCATTTTTTATCTTGATATTAAATGTAGTTTTAGCTAAGAAGTGGACTCCCTACGCCTATAATTATATCGGTGAAAGCATTAAAATAAAGGAGCACAATGTTGTATATTTTTTAACTTATCTGGCTCTTTTAGTCGGACTCTATATAGTGACTTCTGCTATCTTATCTGTTTTAAGAAAAATTCTTCCTAAGATGTTTATGGGATTAACAGACAGCGTTTTAGGTGGTGTTTTAGGAGGATTAAAAGGAATTTTTATAATTTTTGTACTCCTAATATTCTTCAACTTGCTCTCCAGTATGGTTTCAGAAATGGAAGTATATTCAAAGGATAGCAGGATAAATAAGTTCTTCCTGAAGAATGTCACGAAGTTAGAGGGGTATTATCCTGATGCTGTAAAAGAAAAGTTAGAGGAGCTTGAATTTAGAAAAAGTGTGGAAAAACGGATAAAAGAATATATGTCAAAATAAGGGGTATTTTATGAAAATAATAGATAAATATTTGTTTAATCAATTAAAGATGCCTGTTTTGTTTGGAATAAGCCTGTTTACTTTTATATTTTTAATAGAATTAATGGTAAAAATGATGGAAAGTATCTTGGTTAAGAGGGTGCCGGCACTGGATATGCTCCACCTTCTTACCTACTATATACCCCCAATATTGTCTCAGACCATCCCCATGGGATTTTTTCTAGGGGTGATGATAACTTATAATAAGCTGACTTCAACCAGTGAAAGTGTGGCTATGGTATCTATAGGGATGAGTCTGAACAAGATATTAAAAGTACCATTTTTTATGTCGGTAGGGATATTTTTTCTTACTATTTTTTTGCAGGAAAAAATAATACCTGAATCTTTTGTGAGAGCTGAGACATTAGGGGTGAAAATTGCTACTGAAACACCGTCATTTCAATTGAGTGAGAAGACATTTTTAGAAAATGTAGGAGAATATAGCATCTATATAGACAGATTGGATCCTAAAACAAACCAGGCAAAGGATGTTGTTATTTTTCAAAAAAGTGAGAAAGATATCTATCCTAACGTCATGCTGGCAGATAGAACCACTTGGAAAGATGGTGCTATGACTTTAGAAGATGCCACTTTCTATCAATTGGACGAGGAAGGAAAGGAAAAATTAAGGGGAAGTTTTGAGAGTCAGGTCCATCCATTGACTTCATTTCTCTCTGATTTTGATGTGGAGATAAAGGAGATAGATACTATGTCTGCCGTTATGCTCCTAAAAAACATAAAAAAAATGAAGGAAAATAATAGTACTGCTGAAGAGATCCTGCCCTATAGGGTTGAGCTGCAGAAAAAATTAGCATCTCCTTTTTCAGCAGTATTTTTAGGGATTCTGGGAGTATTGTTTTCTTTGGGACACCATAGAAGCGGGAAAAGTGTCAGCTATGGGCTGAGTATGGCAGTTATTTTTCTATATATAACCCTGTTCAACATTGGAATAGTGTTATCTAGCAAGGGAACCGTTAATCCGGTGATAGGCATATGGTTTCCTAATCTACTTTTGGCAACTCTTACAGGAATTATGTATATTAGAAAGGTAAGGAGGGGATAGATGAAAAAAATAGACAGATATATAATAGTTAAATTTATAAAGTCAGTTCTATTGTCCCTCTTTGCTTTTATAGGGATTTTTGTTCTGTCCCAGATTTTTAAAGTAATAAACTATGTTACCTCCGGGAGGATGACAACTGTTGAAGGGGCCAGGTATATGGCTGCCCTGATTCCGGAGATATTGGTACAGGTATCCCCACTGGCAGCACTATTGGGGGGATTGATAACAATAAATAAGATGGCCAGCAGTTTAGAGGTTATAGCCTTGAAAACTTCCGGGATCAGCTTTAGAAGGATAGTTTTACTCCCTATAGTTGCCACATTTATTATGGCGGGTGGGATTTTCTATATCAGCAATTCCTTGCAGCCAGAAGGATTAAAGACAGCCAGGGAGTTAAAAAGAAAAAACCAGATAGATGAAGACAGGATCCCTGTAGAAAAAAATAATGTATACCTCAGGGGAAATGGAGACTATATCTATCATTTTGATTATATAAATAGGGAGACAAACATAGGCACAGGGGTACAAATTGTAATTTTAAGTAAAAATTTTGATGCCATAAAATCTATAATCACAGCTAAGTCAGCCAGATATACTGATGAGGGCAGGTGGGAATTATATGGAGCCAATGAAAATAGGATAGAAGAAAGAAAAGTAGTCTATCATAAGACCTATACAAATTCAGAGTTAAGGGATGAACCAAAATTATTTCTGACTCCTAAATATAGAAAAGAGGAATTAAGTTTAACGCAGTTGAAAAGGATAGCACTGCTTCTCCGTAAAACCGGAGGAGAAGCCAAGGAATTTGATGTGGAATTCCACAAGAGAATAGCTTACCCCTTTGCCTGTGTTGTTATAGGAATCCTGGGTCTGGCTCTCGGAAGCAGATATGTAAGGGGTTCCTCAGCTATAAATATAGCCCTCAGTATAGCTTTTGGTTATGGTTATTATATTGTTCAGGCTAGTTTCGAAGCGATAGCCATGGGAGGAATCCTATCGCCCCTTGTGGGAGCATGGATGCCGAACCTTATCTTTGTAGGGATAGGGATGATAGCAATGAATAAGGCTGAGTATTAATGTAGACTTTTTGTCATCATTTTCTCAAATTACGAAGTTAAAAGAGAAGTTGCTGCTTAAAAATTGACCTTATGTAATTATAAGAAGAGTAAAGAAGGTAAAAGGGGAGAAGATTATGATAATAGAGAAAAAATTAAAAAACGGAATTCCTGTTTTTTTTGACAAGATAGACGGAATACAGTCGGTAACTATAGGGGTCTTTGTAGGAACCGGTTCTAAACATGAAAAGGCTGATGAATACGGTGTATCTCATCTTTTGGAACACATGATGTTTAAGGGAACCAATAAAAGGACGGCCAAAGAATTGTCTGAAGAGATAGATAATGTAGGGGGGAATATAAATGCGTATACCGGGAAGGAAACTACAGCTTATTATATCCAACTGCTGTCTTCTAGACTAGAAGTCGGAGTGGATATCTTGTCGGATATGTTTTTAAACTCTACTTTTTCAGATGAAAATTTGGAAAAGGAAAAAAAGGTTGTAATTGAAGAGATAAATATGTATGAGGATATCCCAGAGGAAAAAGTACATGATATAAACTCTACATTTGCCATCTCCGGAGACCAGTCTAATATAGTTTTAGGAAGTATTGAAAGTGTAAATGGTATCAGCAGAGATATCCTGGTTAATTATTTCAATAGGAGATATACACCTGAAAATATGGTTATATCTTTGGCAGGAAATATGGATATAGATAAAGTTATGGAGATGTTAGAGAATACCATGGGAACTTTGGATAAAAAAGAAAGTGAAATTTCTAAAGAATTTTCCATGAAAATAAACTCCGGGAAACAGATCTCGAAAAAAGAAATGAGTCAGGTTCACCTGTGTATAAACACAAAAGGAATTTCCTACCTAGATGAGGACAGGTATAAATATTCTATAATCTCTAATATATTAGCAGGAAATATGAGTTCCAGGTTGTTTCAAAAGATAAGGGAAGACCG
Organism: uncultured Fusobacteriaceae bacterium; assembly: GCA_964619915.1. Classification (GTDB taxonomy): domain Bacteria; phylum Fusobacteriota; class Fusobacteriia; order Fusobacteriales; family Fusobacteriaceae; genus Psychrilyobacter. Next base: position 12,161 of record CAZUGM010000001.1, read on the forward strand.
TGGGCTGGCTTACTCAATCTACAGCTATATGTCAAACTTTAAAGAGGGCGGGTTATTTACTATCTATGCCGGGACAACACCTAAAGATTATAATGAAGTAATTCAGATAGTTTTGGAGGAGTTTGAGGAGATAAAGAAAAATAGTGTGACTGAAAAAGAACTGGAGAGGTCGAAGAATCAATTTTTAAGTTCGTTGACCTTTGGTCTGGAGAACAGTAGAGCTAGAATGAGCAGGTTAGCCAGTTCATACCTGACTTATGGACGTATCAAAACAATCGAGGAAACTATAGAAGAGATAGAGAAGATAAGCTGTGAGGATATAAAAAAAGTGGCAAATAAAGTTTTTTCAGAGGAATATTATTCATATACGATCTTAGGAGATGTAGAATAAAAAAGGAGCGTTTTTAATATGAAAAAAGTAGAAGTCAAGATAATAAAAGCAGACGGGGTAACCCTTCCAAAATATATGACAGATGGTGCAGCTGGAATGGATGTATGTGCTCATATTGAAAAACCTGTAACTTTAAAAAGTTTAGAGAGACAATTGATCCCTACAGGAATAATCATGGAAATACCATTTGGCTATGAGGTTCAGGTGAGGCCTAGAAGCGGACTGGCAATGAAGCATGGGATAACCTTGGTCAACTCTCCAGGAACGATAGACTCAGATTACAGGGGAGAAGTAGGGATAATTCTGATCAATTTGAGTTCAGATGAATATACTATAAATCCCATGGAAAGAATTGGACAGCTTGTTCTTCAGAAGGTTTATAAGATGGAGTTAGTTGAAACGGATAGTGTGGAAGAAAGTAAAAGGTCTACAGGTGGTTTTGGTCATACAGGGAAATAGTGATAATGACAGATAGGTGGAAAGAATGAAAAATAATAGAGATGTAAGAGTTTTGATCAAAAAAGTAAAAAAAATGAGTTATAGAATTTTATTGAATGCAGTATTTATAGGTGTAATCAGCGCATTTTCAATATACAGTGCAACCTACACCAAAACTACTTCTTATTTAAAAAAAGATCTGATTTGGCTTCTTTTGGGGATAGGAGTATATTTTGTATTTTCTATGATAGATTTCAAGTTATATAGACGATACTCCAGAGTGATTTATGGAGTCAGTCTGATCTCTCTGCTGGCTGTTTTTGCATTTGGAGTGACTAAATTAGGGGCGAAAAGGTGGATAGACCTAGGGTTTATGAACCTGCAGCCCTCAGAGTTTGCAAAGATCTTCATGGTACTGACCTTTTCAGCCCTCCTGGTGAACAGGTATAAAAGTAGTTTTTCAGGTCTAAAAGATGTAGTCAAATCCGGAATTCATATTCTGCCTATATTTATACTGATATTAAAACAACCGGATCTGGGGACTTCCCTCACATTGATTGCAATATTCGGAGTATTAATATTTATCCATGGAATAGACAGCAAAACAATAGTCATAATGCTTGGAAGTTTAGTAGCGTTTGTTCCCTTTGCATACTTCTTTCTTTTGAAAGAATATCAGAAGACAAGAATTTTAACATTTTTAAATCCTGAAAGTGATCTTCTGGGAAGCGGTTGGAATGTAACCCAGTCCATGATAGCAGTGGGTTCAGGTGGATTATTTGGAAAGGGATTATTTCAGGGGACTCAGAGTAAACTTAAATTCCTGCCGGAATCCCATACAGACTTTATAGGTGCTGTCTTTTTGGAAGAAACAGGGTTTGTAGGAGGGTTGATATTATTAGTCCTTTATTATTCCCTCATCTATAACATAGTTCGGATAGGAAATAACTCCAACGATGAATACGGAAGACTGATTTGTTATGGGGTAGCAGCCATAATATTTTTTCATACCACAGTAAACTTGGGGATGATAATAGGTATTATGCCTGTGACGGGGTTACCGCTGCTTTTAATGAGTTATGGTGGTAGTTCATATATCTTTACCTTTATGATGCTGGGGATAGTTCAGAGTGTAAAGGTTCACAGCGATAAATATTAATCTTAGAGAAATGATCAAATAATTATATGTATATATTCTAGAACTAAAAAATGGAAGTATAGACTTCCATTTTTTATTTATTATAGTATTGTTTAAAAATCATCTAAAAATACTTCAGGTTCAGCATTTTTTTCCGGATTTGAATTATCTATAGGATCTAAATTTTCTGCATCTGCTGTATTGTCGACAGTTTTAGTTTCGGATTCTTCAACCCTCGGTGTTTCTTCAACTGCAGCAACAGTAGGGTTAGCGATATCTAAGTATTCATTGGAGACCTTATTGATAGCCCCGTCTAAGTCATCGATAATAGCCTGAAGATGGACAACAAAGATCTCCTTTACTTTTTTGGGGATTCTGTTTTTATCTATGGCTAACACAATAAATTCCTTACCTTCTTTATTCCACGAGTTTGTCGTAGCAGCATCTTTTATAAGCTCCGATGAAACTAGGTTAGCCAGATCCTCAATGGTATTTTTGGATATTACGATATTTTTAGTATGGACCTCATTAAAAAATGAGTTGAAAACATTTGTAGTTTCGTTAAAAATTTGTTTCTTTAAATATATTTCTGCCTGTTCTTTTGCTTTCATCTTAGCTACAGCAATGCCGCTTTCATTGATTTTATAATTGCCCATGGCAAATAATTGTGTTTCTTCCTGAACATTAAAATTAGATCTTTCTACCTCGGTATATGTAGGAGTACCTGTAAATGTGTCTTGAATATTGGTACATGCTCCTAAAGACATGATTAACCCAGAGAGAAAAATCACCTTTAATTTATTTTTCATAAAAAGCCTCCTAAAAAATTATTGTCAGTAGAGTATATAATTCTAACCTGTAAATGTCAATCTCTCTAATGATACGAGGGAGAAAAGATAATGATACAAAAAAAGCATAAAATAGTGTATAATAACAGTTGTAATTATATTATATATCTATACTTTTTCTTATGGGGTGAAAGAAAAAAGGCAAAAAAAAATTAGTTATTCTACAAAAAAGATAGTTTTTTTGTTTTGAGTAAAAATTAAACAAGATTATATGGTAAAATAACAATAATGACGCAACGGGAAGATTGCAATAATATATAAAATCTAGTAGAATTTATATTAGGCGTAAAAGTCTTATGTTTAGTTTTACTAACTAGGAGGAGTGAAGTTAATGGGTATTTTCTCTATTAATAAAAAAAAATACGCTACATTGAAAATTGAAAAAAGGGAAGAAAAAAAGGTAGAGTCTAAAAAGACTGAACCGAATATAACAGGATCAGGATTATGGGTTAAGTGCCCGGGGTGTGATGAAATAATCTATAAAAAAGACATCAAAAAAAATGAAATGAGATGTCCAAATTGTGATAACTACTTTAAGATGAGTGGGAAGCAAAGAATTGAACTGTTGATAGATAAGGATACTTTTGAGGAGTTTGACGTAGATCTCTCTACAAAAGATCCTCTTAAATTTCCAGATTATGCAGAAAAAATAGAAAATGCAAAGATAAAGACTAAGTTAAAAGAAGGCGTTATGTCTGGAGTCGGAAAGATGTTTGGAATGGAAGTCAGTATAGCTGCCATGGACTTTTCTTTCCTAGGCGGAAGTATGGGAACAGTTGTAGGGGAAAAAATAACCCGTGCAATTGAAAGAGGTATTGAAAGAAAGATACCTGTAATAGTAGTAGCTACTTCTGGAGGAGCTAGGATGCACGAGGGAATCTTATCACTTATGCAGATGGCAAAAACCTCTGCTGCCTTGGACAGACTTCGTGAAAATGGAATACCATTTATATCTATTCCGGTAGATCCAACTACTGGAGGAGTAACTGCATCCTTTGCGATGTTGGGAGATGTAATTATAAGTGAACCAAAAGCTCTTATAGGATTTGCAGGACCTAGAGTTATAGAACAGACAATAAAACAAAAATTACCTGAAGGATTTCAATTGAGTGAATTCGTCCAAGAGTGTGGAATGGTTGATATCATTGCAAAGAGGGAAGACTTAAAGAAAACTGTACACAGGGTATTAGATAATTTATTTGGACTATAATTTGGGGGTTAATAATATGGAATTTGAGAAAAAATTAAAAGATATAGAGTTAAAAATAAGCGAACTAAAAGAATTCTCTAAAGAAAAAGAGATCGATCTGTCTATCGAGATAGAAAAATTAGAGGCAGAAAAAGAATTGGTGTTAGTAGAAACTTATAAAAATCTGAGTTCATGGGAGAGGGTGTCGGTAGCCAGACATCCAAAGAGACCATATACCTTGGATTATATAGAGCATATTGTAGAAGATTTTGAGGAACTCCACGGAGACAGATTGTTTAAAGATGATCCGGCTATTGTAGGAGGAATTGGAAAGATAGACGGAAAGAGATTTGTAATAATAGGGCATCAAAAAGGTAGAGATATGGAGTCCAATATATACAGAAATTTTGGAATGGCAAATCCAGAGGGATATAGAAAAGCTCTTCGTCTTATGAAATTAGCAGAAAGATTTAAACTACCGGTATTAACACTGATAGATACAGCTGGAGCGTACCCTGGAATAGATGCAGAAAAGCATGGACAGGGAGAAGCAATAGCCAGAAATCTTATGGAAATGGCCGGTTTATCAACTCCAATTATAGCAGTTGTTATTGGAGAAGGTGGATCTGGAGGAGCATTGGCTCTGGGAGTTGCAGACAGAGTATTTATGCTTGAAAACAGTGTATATTCTGTAATATCACCGGAAGGGTGTGCAGCAATCTTATATAAAGATGCATCCAGAGCATCACAGGCGGCAAATGATCTGAAGATATCAGCCGACCAGTTGAGAAAACTGGGAGTAATAGATGATATTATAGAGGAACCTTTAGGGGGAGCTCATAGAGATCATGAGGCCATGGCTAAAAATTTAAAAACAAAAGTATTGGAAGCCTATGCAGAGATAAAAGATCTTCCTATTATGGAATTAAAAGATCATAGATATGAAAAATTTAGAAAAATGGGTGAAGTAAATCAAGAGGTATAGATAGAAAACCTCTTGAATAATTATAAAATTATTAGAAAATAACCGTAGAAGTTATATTTGAAGGGGTGTTTGGATTATGAAGAGAATAGCCATATTAACAAGTGGAGGAGATGCACCAGGAATGAACGCTGCTATAAGATCAGCGGCAAAACTTGCATTTCACCATGGAATAGAAGTGTTTGGAGTAAGAAGAGGTTATAAAGGTATGTTAGATAACGATATCTTTAAGATGACTAGTTCTGATGTAAGTGGAATTATAGATAGAGGGGGAACGGTACTTTTAAGTGCCAGACTGCCTGAGTTTAAAGATCCAGAAGTAAGAAAAATCGCTGCGGACAATTTAAAGGCTCATGAGATAGAGGGACTTGTTGTTATCGGTGGAGACGGATCGTTTCATGGAGCGGATCTTTTATACAAGGAACATGGAATTAAGGTTATCGGAATTCCAGGGACAATAGACAATGATATCATCGGAACAGATTTTACAATTGGATATGATACAACTTTAAATATAATCATAGAAGCTATGGTTAGATTGAGAGATACTGCAACTTCTCATGAGAGAACTTACTTAGTAGAAGTGATGGGAAGAGATGCAGGAGATTTAGCACTATATGCATCATTGGCTGCTGGAGGAGACGGATTCTTCATACCGGAAGCAAAGGATACAGTACAAAATATAGCTGATGTTATAAAAGAGAGAAGAGCTATGGGTAAATTACATGACATTATCTTGGTTTCTGAAGGAGTAGGATCTGCCTATGAACTTGGAAATGAATTAAAGAAAATTGTAGATACAGAGCTTAGAATAACTGTATTAGGACATATTCAAAGAGGGGGATCACCATCTGCATTCGACAGAGTGTTAGCAACAAAAATGGGTGCTAAAGCTGTAAAAGAACTTATGGCAGGAGAAAGTGGTATGATGATCTGTTCTGAGAGTAATAAAATAACTACAAAATTCATTGATTATGCATGGAATGGAATCGTAGATGATACTCAAAAAAGAAAAGATATCGAATTAGCTCATATCTTAACTAAATAATATATAATGCTGAGCAGAAGCTCATTTATAATAATTTTTACAAATTCAGGAGGAGAACAATGAAAAAAACTAAAATTGTATGTACCATTGGTCCAAAATCGGAATCAAAGGAAATGTTAACAGGGCTTTTAAAAGCTGGAATGAATGTAATGAGATTAAATTTTTCCCATGGAGACTATGTTGAGCATGGTGGAAGAATAGATACAGTGAGAGAAGTAATAAAGGAAACTGGAATTAAAGCAGCTATCCTTTTAGATACAAAGGGACCTGAGATCAGAACTATCAAATTAGAAGGTGGAGATGACGTAATCTTAGAAGCAGGTCAAGAATTCACAATTACAACTGATGAAACTGTTGTTGGAAACAAGAACATAGTAGCAGTTACATATAAAGGGTTAACAGAAGATTTAAAAGCTGGAAACACTATCTTATTAGATGATGGTTTAGTAGGACTTACAGTTAAAGAAATTGCTGGAGATAAAGTAATCTGTACTGTAAATAACACTGGAGCATTAGGAGAAAATAAAGGTGTAAACTTACCAGGTGTATCTGTTAACTTACCTGCATTATCAGAAAAGGATATCAACGACCTTAAATTTGGTTGCGAGCAAGGAGTAGACTTTGTAGCAGCTTCATTTATCAGAAAAGCTGATGATGTAAGAGCAGTAAGAAAAGTTTTAGATGATAATGGAGGAGCTAATATCCAAATTATCTCTAAGATAGAAAATCAAGAGGGTGTAGATAACTTTGATGAGATCTTAGAACTATCTAACGCAATCATGGTAGCCAGAGGAGACCTAGGGGTAGAGATACCAGTAGAAGAGGTTCCATTCGCACAAAAAATGATGATCGACAAGTGTAATGAAGCTGGTAAGATGGTAATTACAGCTACACAAATGTTAGATTCAATGATCCAAAACCCAAGACCAACTAGAGCAGAAGCAGGAGACGTAGCTAACGCAATCTTAGATGGTACAGATGCAGTAATGCTTTCAGGAGAAACAGCTAAGGGTAAATACCCAGTGGAAGCTGTATCTACAATGGCACAAATCTGTAAAAAAACAGATTCAGTAATGGGATATGTTCACCATGATTTCAGAGGAGAAATGAGTATAACCGAAGCAGTTTCTAAAGGAACTGTAGAAGTAGCAGAGACGTTAAACGCTAAATTAATTTTCGTAGCAACTGAAACTGGTAGAGCAGCTAGAAACTTAAGAAAATACTTCCCATCAGCACATATTGTAGCACTTACAAATAATGAAACTACAGCTAATCAGCTTATGCTTACTAAGGGTGTTTACCCAGTGATGAATACAGATTCAGCAATCGACGATGATGTAAAGACTATCGAAGCATTTGCAGAATTTGCACAAATCGTATCTAAGAGATATGCAGAGGCTGTAGCAGGAGATGTTGTAGTATTATCTTGTGGAGAAGAGTTATATAAGCCGGGAACTACAAATACTTTAAAAGTAATAACTATTAAATAATAAAAATTATATAGATATATAATAGATCAAAAGAGGCTAATCCTAAAGGATTAGCCTCTTTTTGATCTATTTATTAAAATGTTGGAGCTATAATACCTTTGTATTTATTGATGATAAAATCTCTTACTTTTTCGGTGTGAAGTGCCTTCATGAGTGCTTCTACTTTTTTATCTTCTTTATTCTCAGTTTTTACTGCGACAATATTGGCATATGGTGAGTCTTTCCCCTCTCTCAATATAGCATCATTTACAGGATCGATACCAGCATCTAAGGCGTAATTTCCGTTGATAAATGCACAATCTACATCCTGTAAAGATCTAGGTAGCTGGGCTGCATCGAGCTCTTTAAAGTTTAATTTTTTAGGATTTTCTGTGATCTCCAGTACTGTAGCTCTTAATCCGGCATTAGAATCTAATTTGATAAGCCCGGTTTTTTCCAATATGATGAGTGCCCTTCCACCATTAGAAGGATCGTTAGGGATAGCAATGGTAGCACCATCTTGTAGTTCACTGAGATCTTTTATCTTATCTGAAAAAAGACTCAGGGGAGATACAAACACTCCTCCAACAGAACTCAGGTCTAATCCCCTGTCCTTTGAGAAAGCATCTAAATACGGCAGGTGTTGGAAAAAGTTAGCATCTATCTCTCCATCATTTAGAGCTTGGTTAGGAGTAACGTAATCGGTAAATTCAACAATTTTAAGCTGGATCCCTTCCTTAGCCAGATCATCTTTTATCAGGTTTAAAATTTCAGCATGGGGAGACGGTGATGCTCCTACTCTCAGAACATTTTTTTCTGTGACCTCTTTCTTTCCACATCCAATAAATACAGCAATAAGTGTTAATAATAATATAATTTTCTTCATAATTTTTTCCTCCTAATGTGCCCTCTCTCGCCTACCGGCACCCTCCCCCTCAAAGGTGGAAGGTCTCATATTATGTTTGCTTTGTTTCTCCCTACGAGGGAAAGACATAAGAAGAAGAGGGTCTTAACTTTTTCTATTTTCTTCTGGCCGTGATCTTGCTGACAACACTATTTCCTGCAAATTGAACTATTTGAACCAGTATTATTATACTGATAACCGATATGATCATTATATCTACCTGGAACCTCTGATATCCATACCTGATGGCTACATCTCCTAAACCACCTCCTCCGATGGCTCCTGCCATGGCAGAATATCCTATTAAATTAATTATAGTCAAGGTGATACCGTGAATAAGACTTGGGAGTGCCTCTGGGATCAACACTTTGGTAATAATTTCAAATTTAGAAGCACCCAATGAGATAGATGCTTCGATGATCCCTTTATCTACCTCGCTGACTGCTCCCTCAATGATTCTCGCAACAAATGGAGCTGCTGAGATAGACAGGGGAACAATACTGGCTGTAGATCCGATAGTTGTTCCGATAATAAATCGGGATATGGGTAAAACCAGGATCATCAATATGATAAACGGGAAGGACCTTCCAATGTTTACGATGAGATCTAAAACTTTATTTAATTTATTCATAGGCAGTATATTATTGGGTTTGGTCACATACAATAATATTCCCATGGGAATCCCTATGAGGAGGGAAAAGATCACAGAAAAGAAAACCATATATATAGTTTCGTTAAATGCCGGTAAGAGTAAGCTTATAATTTTATCCATTGTACAACACCTCAATTCCTAATTTATTTTGTTTTAGCCATTCGATACTTTTTAATTGTTTTTCCATCTCACCACTGAGTTCCAATATAAGGTGACCCACACTGTTAGTGACTAATTTGTTGATACTGCCGGCTAGGATACTTATATCTACATCAAATGTTCTGATAAGTTGAGAGATAATTGGTTTATCGATAGTAGCTCCTACATAGGAGATTTTTACGATTTTTCTGCCTTTCTTCTGGCTAAATTCAACCTCTGTTTCCTCCTCTGGGATCAAGTGTTTTATAAATTCCTGGGTAATGGTAGTCTGAGGATTGGAAAATATCTTTGTCACCTCTCCTTCTTCTACTACGTTCCCTCCGTCTAAGACTGCCACCTTATTGCATGAATCTCTGATGACCTCCATCTGATGGGTGATGAGGATAATGGTGAGGTTTAATTTTTTCTGAATATCTTTTAGGAGGTTTAAGATATTCTTGGTAGTTTTGGGGTCCAGTGCACTGGTAGCTTCATCTGAAAGGAGGACTTTCGGGTGGTTAGCCAGGGCTCTGGCAATGGCAACCCTTTGTTTCTGTCCCCCGGATAGCTGGGCGGGATAGTTGTCGATCTTATCTTCCAATTCCACTAATTTTAGGAGTTCGATAATCCTGGGTTTTATCTTCTCCCTGGGGTAGTTGGCTACCTCTAGAGCAAAGGCTATATTCCCTCCTACACTCCTGGAATTCATGAGATTAAAGTGTTGAAAGATCATTCCTGTTTTTTTCCTGTATTCCTGCAAGTCAGAATTATTAAAACCTAGAATATCTTTTTTATCCACTATGATCTCTCCGCTAGTTGGTTCCTCCAATCTATTTAGGAGTCTGATAAGAGTTGATTTTCCGGCCCCGCTCAGGCCGATAATCCCATAGAAATCTCCTTTTTCAACATGTAAGTTGATATTTTTTAGAGCATCTACATCGATGTTGTTACTGGTATAAGTTTTTTTGATGTTTTTAATCTGAATCATAATTTTATCTCCTTTTAAAATTTTTAATAAAAAAAGCCTGTGGTGTCTACCACAGGCTTTCGTAATTGCTTGAAAGATGTTTGGCAGACTCAGTAAGTTAATACAAAATGAGTCTGCCCTTAAATTAAATAATTTAAGTTACAAACCCTTCCAAAGCATCATCATCATATTTAATTGTTTGAATTCAAAGTTTCTCATAACAATCTTCCTCGCTTAATAATTTTTATAGATAATAACATGGTTTTTTGGAGATGTAAAGAAAATTCTAAAAAAAAATACTTTAGTGTTGTTTTTTTAGGCGAAAATCAGATAAAGTATTTATTTTTAGTGTTTTAAATGTTATAACTTAAAATTATATAAAATAAGGTTAACATGGGAGAGGACTTGCTATATACTATGTATTATGCGATATAATAAAACGTTTTTATTTGATTATTAGGAGGAGAAGGATGAAATTAACGGATATTTTTGAACATTTTAAACCCCATAAAAAATTATTTATCTTGGATTTTACAAGTGCATTTTTTATGGCAATGATAGATTTGGCATTCCCGATATTTACCCAGAGGATAATAGATGTGGAGCTGCCAAATAGAAATTATAAATTTTTTATAATTTTGATATTAACTCTGGTGGTACTCCAGGGAATAAGAGCAGTCTTAGCCTATATAGTGACCTATTATGGGCACAAGATGGGGGTAAATATAAGATATGATATGAGAAATAAACTCTTCCGTCATCTGCAGAAATTATCCCTGTCTTATTATGATAATGCCAAAACAGGAACGATAATGTCCAGGGTTATGGGAGATCTGGAGATCTTGTCTGAGCTGGCCCATCATGGTCCCGAGGACCTGTTTATAATAATGGTTACCTTTTTGGGATCTTTCATCCTTATGATAAATTTAAATGTTACTTTGACTATAGTGGTATTTCTGATCCTGCCTTTTTATATCTACTTTGTGATAAAAGAAAATAAAAAGATGAAGCGTGCTTTTAAAGATTACAGGGTAGTATCGGCAGATGTTAATTCCCACTTAGAGGACAGTATAGCAGGGATAAGAGTTGTAAAAGCCTTTGGAAATGAGAAGGCCAGCTCGAAAAATTTTGACAGATATAACAAGAGTGTGGCAGACAGCCTAATGAAAGCCTTTGAGCCGATAAGTATATTGACCAGTGCGACGGGGTTATTCTCTGGCGGGATTCAAATTGTAATTTTAGTCCTAGGCGGAAGTATGGTTATGAAGGGTCAATTGACAACAGGTATATTGATAGCATTTTTACTCTTTGTAAACAGATTTTTAGATCCCATAAAGAGGATTATTTCATTTTTGGAGATGTATCAGCAGGGGACTGTGGGCTATGAAAGATTCTGTGAGGTCATGGCGATAGATCCCGATATAAAGGACAGTGAGGGTGCTAAAAATTTAGAAAATATTTCAGGAAACCTGGAATTTAGATCGGTGGATTTTTCATATAACAATGATGAGGCAATTTTAAAAAATTTCAATTTAGAGATAAAAGCCGGAGAAAAGGTAGCTTTAGTAGGTCCAAGTGGAGCAGGAAAATCTACAATCTGCAGTCTTCTGCCTAGATTTTATGATGTAAGTCGTGGAGAAATTGTCATAGATGGGGTCAATGTAAAGAAGATAACCCAGAACTCCCTCAGAAAAAATATAGGAATCGTTCAGCAGGATGTATATCTATTCCATGGAACTATAGGAGATAATATTGGTCTGGGAAAGATAGATGCCACTGAAGATGAGATAGAAAAAGCAGCAAAACTGGCTAATGCTCTGGAATTTATAGATGAACTGCCCGATGGGATGGATACCTTAGTAGGAGAAAGGGGAGTGAAATTATCAGGGGGACAGAAGCAGAGGATATCTATTGCCAGAATATTTTTGAAAAATCCAAAGATCTTAATATTGGATGAAGCTACCAGTGCTCTGGACAACCAGACTGAAAAATATATCCAGGATTCCTTGGCTAAATTATCTGAGGGAAGGACTACCCTTACAATAGCCCACAGGCTGACTACTATAAAAAATTCGGATAATATAATCTATCTGGATAAAGACGGGATCCAGGAAGAGGGGACCCATGAAGAACTCATTGAAAAAAAGGGGAAATATGAGAAATTGTATAACTCTGAGTTTCATGGGTTTATATGATATAATTAGATAAAGTTTTATTCATGAATAAATAAAATAAAAAAACTGGATTTAGGCTTTAAACAATTAAATAAAGGACTAAATTATGACTATAACAAAAAAAACTAGACTTTAGTCAGTTTTAAAATATAATCTATTTATGAAAATATGTGTAAATTCGTAAAGAAAAAAATGAATATATAAAGGGGTAGAAATATGAGAGAGGATATATTGAATATTATAAAAGATACAAATATTACCTTTGAACAGAGGGTATTGGGATTGGCCCGTGCTGCAGAAAACAGCCTAGATGTGCTGGAGATGACAGGTTATGTAAAAAAATACAGGGGAGAGGGAATTATATGTGACCTCTTTGAGGGAAATGCCCCATACAGGCCTAGATATATTTTGCCCGATTACGATAAATTTATAAAAGAAGGGTGTGAATTTTTAAATATTACAGCTCCTACAGATATCTGGGAAGCTACAAATAATCTGTTGATGTTTTATAAGCATGTACCGTCTATAACAACTATGCCTGTGTACATAGGAAATATAGACTGCCTTTTGGAAAAGTTCGTGACAGATGAAAACGAGGAGGAGTGCTATAGAGCTATAAAATTATTTTTAAAGCACATAGATACGACTATTACAGATTCCTTTTGTCATGCTAATATAGGACCCAGGGAAACAAAGGCTGGGATGCTGATATTAAAAGCCATGAGAGAATTGGAGTTACCCACTCCTAATCTTACATTAAAATACAGTGAAGAAACTACCAACAGGTTAGCCATTGAATCTATAAATACAGCTTTGGTTACAGCAAAGCCCAGTTTTGCCAAAGACAGTATGTACAGGGAAGACTTTGGCGGGAATGAATATGGGATAGTGAGCTGCTACAATGGTCTGGAAGTAGGGGGAGGAGCCCATACTTTGGTAAGGGTGAGACTGGGAAGATTAGCTAAAAAAGCTGATGATTGTGCTGATTTCATGGAGAGAGTTCTGCCTGAATTAGCCCATGAGATGCTGGGATATATAGATGAAAGAATCAGGTTTATATTGGAAGAATCGGTGTTTTTCCAGGTGAATTTCTTGGTAGCAGAAGGATTTATAAAAAAAGAAAAGTTTACTGGACTCTTTGGGATGGTTGGGTTAGCTGAGTGTGTAAATCATCTTATGGAATTAGAGGGAAAAAGCGGAAGATTTGGAAACAATGATACAGCCAATGAATTAGGGGAAGAGATAGTAAAAGCTCTTACAAAGATATTGAAGGATCATAGGTGCAAATATTTTGAGAGGGAAGATAAAAAACATCTCCTGCATTCCCAGGTAGGGATTGAAACCGATGCAGGAGAAAGCCCGGGGTGCAGAATTCCAATCGGTGAGGAACCGGAGATATTTGAGCATATAGTACAGGCTTCTCCATTTCATAAATACTTTGCCAGTGGGATAGGAGACATCTATTCCTTTGACGAAACATATAAAAAAAATCCCCAGGCGATCCTGGATATAATAAACGGTGGATTTAATATGGGACTCAGATATTTTTCCATGTATGGGAATGACTGTGATGTAGTCAGAGTCACGGGGTATTTGGTTAAAAAATCCGAGATGGAAAAATTAGACCAGGGAAAGGTAGTCTTGAGAGACACTACTGTCCTGGGAAAAGGTGCCAGAGATAATGGAAGGGTATTGGAGAGAAAATTGAGGAAAAAATAATTATTTTTCCAGACACATGGATAAAAACTTAGTCATGGATTACATAAATTAAAAAATATAAACCTTGGACACAAAGTGCACAAAGGAAAATAAAAGAGAGATCACAAAGAGTATCTGAATTTTCGTGAATTTAGCGTAAGGGCTTTTTTTAGAAAAAGAGGTAAATATAGCAAGGTTAGTTAGCTTTGGTTTCCTTGAAGGAGAGAAACCTAGGAGGAAGAGAAAGGCTATGAAAAGGGCAAAAATAAACAAGATAATAAAATTTTCCAATGTGGATGGTCCGGGAAACAGGATGAGTATATTTTTCCAGGGGTGTAACTATAACTGCCTGTACTGTCACAACCCGGAGACGATAAATAGGTGTAACTCCTGTGGAGTTTGTGTAGACAACTGTCCTGTAGGGGCATTGAGTTTATTGGATTCAAAAATTTCCTGGGATAAACAAAAGTGTATAGAGTGTGACAGGTGTACAGAGGTCTGTATGAGAGATTCATCTCCTAAAACTATGGATTATAGTGTAGAAGAACTTTTGGAGGAGATAAAAAAAGTCAGAGGTTTTATTCGTGGGATCACTGTAAGTGGCGGGGAAGCTACCCTGAACTATAAATTTATAACTGAGTTATTTAAAGAGGTAAGAAAAATAGGGCTGACTACCTTTGTAGACACCAATGGATCCCTGGACCTGAGGGGGGATATCTATAGGGAGTTTATTCAGGTAACGGATAAATTTATGGTAGATATGAAAGTATGGGATGAAAAAGCTCATAGAGACCTTACAGGTAGGGATAATCTTGTTGTGAAAAAGAATATAGAGTTTTTAGGGGAGTTAGGGAAGCTGTATGAGGTGAGAACCGTGGTGGTACCTGAACTTTTGGATAACCTAGAGACAGTTAGAGAAATGTCTATACTCATAGGCAGGATAAACTCTAAAAATCAATCAAATGAGGGTATTATCTACAAGCTTATAAAGTATAGGAAGATAGGTGTAAGAAAAGAGGTTGTGGGGGGGAGGCTCCTAGAGATTGGAACTCCTGCAGATGAAATGATGGAGAGCTTATCTGAACTTGCCACAAGTAATGGAGTGGAAAAAGTAGTGATAATCTGATTGACAGATAATAACAGATATGGTAAAATGATTAAGTTAAAAATCGGATATTCCTCTGTAACCTGTATGCGTTATTAAGAATGTCTTAGAACTTAGGAGGAACAAAAATGAAAGAAAGATTAATCGCGTTAGTAGAAAAAGACTATATCAGAACTGATATGCCTGAATTTAAAGCTGGAGATACTTTAAACGTAGCTTTAAAAGTAAAAGAGGGAACTAAAGAAAGAATCCAACATTTCGAAGGTGTAGTAATCAGAGTAAATGGTGGAGGAGTTGCTAAGACTTTCACAATAAGAAAAGTAACTGCAGGATTTGGAGTAGAGAGAATATTACCTATTAACTCACCAATGATCGACAGCATTGAAGTTAAGAGAATCGGAAAAGTTAGAAGATCAAGATTATTCTACCTTAGAGGATTATCTGGTAAGAAAGCTAGAATCACTGAACTTAGAAAGTAATTATAACTTTAAAAGCATCGAGGAAACTCGATGCTTTTTTTTTTTTTACTCTATCCATTTCTTCCATATCTCAGGCTGATATCCCAAAGTTACTTTATCCTTCTCCCTCAGGATGGGTGTTTTAAAAAGGGTAGGAGATTCCATCAATAGTTCTAAAGTATCAAATACATAGTATTCTAAATTACGCTTTTTAAACTCCTTTCCCTCTCTGTCCAGCAGCTCCTCAATATCAAAAGTTTTTGTTATACTCCTCAGTTCTCCCTTGGAGATCTCTTTTTCCTTGAGGTTGATAAATTGAACAACAATCTTCCTATCCTTAAAAAATCTTATGACTTTCTTCGTATCATTACAGTTTTTAACTCCAAATATTTGTATCATAGGCTGACTCCTCGTATTAATATAATTATTATATTTTACTATAAAGATAAAAAAATGTTAAACTCTATCTTAAGAAAGATGAGATTTTTTTTAGGAGGGATAAGATGAAAAAAATAGCACTTATAGCTCATGACAGAAAAAAAGATGAATTGGTTGATTTTGTGAAGGAACACAAGGAATTCTTCTCTAAATACAGTCTGGTCAGTACAGGAACTACCGGAGGAAGGATTATACAGGCTACAGATTTAGAGATTATCAGATTTCAATCGGGACCAATTGGAGGAGACCAGCAGGTGGGAGCACTTATTGCAACCGATGAAATAGAGGCAATATTTTTTTTCAGAGATCCTCTTACATCTCAGCCCCATGAACCGGATGTACAGGCTCTAATAAGATTATGTGATGTTCATAAGATACCGGTAGCTACAAATACAGCTACAGCCGATCTCTTGATTAAAGGGATGAAAAAATAAAGAAAATATTATATGAATAGAGATAGATTTTAATATTATGGTTAATTTTTATCTCTATTTTTTAAATAATAATGTTTGGAAGGTGAGAATGTCAAAGAAAGATTACAATTGTTATGTATTCTGTGGTTTGTTCTGTAATAAAACCAAAAAAACGTTTGACAAACACTCTGTGATGATGTATAACATATGTAAGCGGTTACAACATAAAGAAGGAGAGCAGGATGAAGATAAAAGATATAGCAGAATTAGCAGGTGTCTCCACCGCAACAGTATCGAGAGTGATAAATAATTCCTCTTCGGTGAAGGAAGAGACAAGAAAGAGGGTCTTAGAAATTATAAAGGCCAAAAATTACAGACCTAATATAACAGCTCAAAATTTAGCTAAAAAAGAATCGAATACTATCGGAGTGGTAATACCAGATCTGGATAATCCTTTTTTTGGAAAGATAATAAAAGGAGTCTATGAAAAGATAGAGGAAGAAAATTTAAATATAATCCTTTTAAACAGTTATGGGAGTATAGAAAAAGAAAAAAGAGTAATAGAGACCCTGATAGAACAAAAGGTAAAGGGAATTATAATAGTCCCTGTAGCAAAGGATAAATTTTCGAGTTATAAACACTTTAACAGGTTAGATGAATTTAAAATCCCCTATGTACTTATAGACAGGGAGGTTGAAGGAGATAATTTTTCCAAGGTATATTTAGAAAATAGGAACGGAGCCTATAAGGCAACTAAATACCTGTTGACTAAAGTAAGTGATATAGCCATGATCTCAGGACCTATAAGAACAACTACAGCTACTAAAAGATTAGAGGGTTATAGTATAGCCATGGGAGAGGAAAAGTTAGAGAAAAAAATCTACTATGGTGATTACAGGATGGAATCGGGATATAAGATAATAACGGAAATAATTAAAGATAAAAAACTTCCAGAAGCACTATTTGTAGCCAACAATATGATGACCCTGGGGGTTATAAAGGGGCTTATAGAAAATGATATTAAAATCTCAGAAAATATATTGATATTTAGTTTTGATGAGGTGGAAATGGCTGAAATTTTTGGTATAAAGATAGATTATTTAGAATTTGATGTAAAATCTATCGGAGAAAAAGCAGTAGATATCTTAAAGGATAAATTAAATGGAGATATGTCTAGAAAGATTGTAAAAATTGCAGGAAAAATAAAAAAATAAAATTTTTTAATATAGAATGTAAACGGTTACAAAAGGGGGGCAGATGAAAAAAATATTAGTAATAGGAAGTCTCAATATGGACTTGGTTACCATGAGTGAAAGACATCCTAAATTAGGAGAAACAATTATTGGGAAAAGCTTCTTTCAGATTCCAGGAGGAAAAGGAGGCAACCAGGCAGTAGCCATATCTAAATTAGGTGGGGATGTAACGATGTTTGGCTGTGTAGGAAAAGATTCCTACGGAGATATATTGATAGAGGAACTAAAAAAGAATGATGTAAATATAGACAGTGTAAAAAAGGTCGAAAAAAATACGGGGATAGCTACAATAGTAGTGGATGAAAATGCAGACAATACAATAATAGTGGTGCCGGGAGCTAATTTTGAGATAGGTATAGAAGATATAGATAAAAATATAGAGCTGATAAAAGATGCAGATATAGTCCTCCTCCAGCTGGAGATTCCTATAGATGTAGTAGAATATATCCTGAAAAAATCAAAGGAATACAATAAAATTACGATACTTAATCCGGCTCCAGCTGAAAAACTGTCGGCAGAGATAATAAAAAATGTAGACTACCTGGTGCCCAATGAAACTGAATTGGAACTGCTCAGCGGGATGCCTACAAATTCCCAGGAAGAGGTACTAGAGGCCTCTAAAAAACTTATGAAGATGGGGGTAAAAAATCTCATAGTTACCATGGGGAAAAATGGTTCGATCTTTGTAGGAGAGGATAAAGTGGTAAACGTAGGGATCCACAAAGTAAAAGCAGTAGACCCAACAGCCGCAGGTGATTCCTTTATAGGCGGAGTTATCAGGGTGCTGGCAGAAGGGAAAAAAATAGAGGAAGCCATGGAATTTGGGGCTCGTGTAGGAGCCATAACAGTGACCAAAGAAGGTGCTCAGAGTTCACTGCCTACATGGGATGAAGTGATAAATTATAAATTTTTCCACATCCCACGCGTTCATTTCGGGGGCGAGGTGTGATTCTATGAATGAAAAACGGGATGAACTGATCGTGTTCATCCCATTTTTGTACTAAACTTCGATTACGCCAACAGCGAAGTGAT
>CAZUGM010000002.1:0-15025 GCA_964619915.1 uncultured Fusobacteriaceae bacterium
TCCAATTTTTTTAACAGTTCATCTGCTCCGGCTTTGGCTACATTTACAGTAACTCCGGTCTCTTTTTCAAATTCTGCAATTAATTCTTTATCTATGTCATAATGTCTTTCTGTATATATGTTTAATTCTTTTGTTGCCTTGGGTGCTTCTATTTCTTCTACTGTTTTTATTTCTTCTTTTCCTTTAAAACATCCAGTTAATAAACCGGCAGATAATAATATAAACGGTATAATTTTTTTCATTTCTTTCCTCCTGATAATATTTTAATTTGTAACCCAACATAAAAAACTTTGATTAACAAACTTTATGAAAGGATTATATAACGAAAATAGAAATTTTGCAACTTTTTTTATCGTAACAGTAAAGAATTGATAAATACAACTGCTTTTAATTTTATAGAAACACTTGTAAAACTTTGTATTTAAAGCTAAAATACTAATAGGATGAATACCTGTAAATTATATTTAAACCAAATTTATATAAGATCTATTTCAAAGGAGGAAAAATCATGAAAAAATTATTGATATGTATACTGATTATCCTTGGGACCCTTGCAGCCTATGGAACACCCAACGGAGAAAACTCTTATTATGTGAGCAGAGCAGTTTTAACCGATAAAATTGTAGATAAAGAACCTGTAAAAACAATGGATGCATTCAGACTTTATTCCCAGGGTTATTTTTATACTGAATTTAAAGATATAGGGAAGGAAAAAACTATCTATCACAATTGGTATCTTATTCAAGAGGGCGGAGAAAAAACCCTCATGGCCAGTGTCCCGTTAAAAATATCAGGACCCAGATGGAGAACCTGGTCCAGAAAAAATTTATTTTTATCTGGAAAATGGAGTGTAGAAGCAGTCGATGAAGATGACAACGTTCTTTCTAAAAAAGAATTTAACGTTGAATAAACCATAAAAAATAATATTTGTTTAAATAAAAAAACCTGTAAATTTGACCACTCTTTTTGAGAGTCTCATTTACAGGTTTTAGTTTATATTTGATTTATAAAGTCATATTCTTTAGTTTTAAAAATTATACTCTAATCCTAAATAGATATAATCATTGTCTCTATATTGACCTATATCTGTTGTTTCTTTCCCATCATAGATATTATAGCCCAAGGTAACGTAAAGGTTATCCCTATAGATATACTCTATTTCCGGCATAATAGCATAATCTTCCCCTTCTACATTCCAGATAAATTTAACAGAAGGTTTTATAGTATCACTTTTAAATTTATCCTCTATTTTTATAATAACAGTATTTTTAATATAATCTCCATTTTCATCGTAATCAGCATCCAGAATATTATTTTCTACACTTGATTTATCCAAAAGAAAGATTGTCTTTACCTGCATATTAAAGTTCATATTATGCAATCCAAACTCTCCTAAATCTCTATCTCCACCTATCAACGTTCCTATCCTGTCATTTTTTATATTAGCTTCTTTTCCTGAAGTGTCAGATGTCATATAGTAAGCCGTTTCAAACCTTCCATTGATTCCACCTATAGTTACTTTGGATGCTTCTATTCCGAATACATCCAATCTGTCATAGTGGACATCTAAGTTCCCATTCATAATGTCTATTATAGATGCCATATCACCATTTTGAGCTTTGTATAAAGTCGACTTATCTATTGTAGGCTGTTTTTCATATCCCCTGTAATATGAAAATCCATAATCCAGCCCGGATACCGAGTTTGTAAACCTAAATCCAGCTTGATCATTTTTATATTTTTCTATTTTGGGTTCAAAATCTCCCAATGATTTATTTAAATGTGCCAACCCTTTATTAATAAATTTAAATGAATACGGTGTCCAGGGTCCAGATGTAGCAAATTTATCCGGTGTGAATTCCGGTGTATATACAAATTCAAATTTAGCTTCGCTATCTATACTCGGAGCATAGATAAGTCTTACCATATTTTCACCTATAAGCTCATCTCTATATTCACCATTTATAAAGTCTCTATAATCTGTTGAATTTATGTTGTTTACCAGATGCACCTTATCCCCTTTTCCCCAAATCAGTTTTTGTTTTCCCAGTTCAAATTGAATCTTTTGACCCAGGTAGATTCTGGTAAAAAGCTCCTCCACTACAGGTTTTTCATCATAGCTATCCATATTAAAATCACCTATAAGATCAAGATGCGATGTTTCAAGGTCTGTCTGTACAGTTATAAATGGTAGATTTTCGTGGTTTCCGTCACTAAGATTTATCCTTCCTTGGTAACCTATTTTTCCATTTACCTGAAGATTTATTTCACTTTGCTCCTCGGAGTCTCCTGAAAAATCATCAAAATCATCAAATTCGCTAAACTCTTCAGCCACTGCACTAAAACTCAGTAATATTCCCATAAAGAACATTATATATTTTTTCATATAAAACTCCCTTTTTTTATTATATAGAAAAGTATCTATAAAATAACTTTATAAATTCTTTGTAAATAAGGTGATACCCCTCATTGGGGTAAAATATCACATTGCTTATTTTGCTCTTCCTGTTTTTATAAATGATTGTGTAAATCTCTTAGGATTCATCTTTCCATTGTATCTAAGCAGATATTTTCCATCTTTTTGAACCACATCTAGAAGTGTTTTATGACCGGTTTCTAAATCTTCCATAGTTGTACTGAATACCGACCAAATTCCTTGAACTTTTTCCAATTCTCCTTGAACGGTTAATCTTTTTTGAATTTCATTGGTTTTTTTAGAGTATAGCTCAGCTTTTACCGGAACATAACTATCCTTTGTTACCCAGGTTACTCTCTTAGCATACTGAGACTCATCTTTATCCACTGGAACAGATTCCACTACATAACAATCATATTTTCCGTATTTTTCCTCTTTTAATAGTTTATGTGTATCCTCAGAAACCTCTCTTGTTTCCATATCTCCATATGTAAAATCAGACCCTACAAATGATGATGTTTTATCTGACGATGATATTCTTCTAACTCTTCCAAGGGCTGGCAGGAAGATCCATTTATCGTCGTCTTTTCCTATTTCATTTTCCACCTGTAAAAATCTTGTTTTGGCAATTGAAGCAGGAGCCTTAAATTCCATTACTACTTTAGAAAGGTCCTTTTCTCTATCATATTTATATCCCCAGGTCATAAGTCTTCTGTCTGATTCAACCTTTCCATCTTTCGAAACTAATTTCATCTGCATAGCTGCCATAACTGTATTTCCTGTATCTCTATCTCTGGCCAATTGAGAAACTTCTGTTCCGGTAATTGAAAAACTTGGAACAGCCAACAGCATCCCTAGAGCTAACATTGTAATTTTTTTATTTAATTTAATACTTTTCATTGATATTTCCCCCTTTTTTGAAACAAATTTTGGTTTAAATAAATTTAATAATATTGGCAGTAAAATCATCGACCCCATAGACGAGGTTATCATCGTAATACAAACTAACAGTCCTAAATTCTTTATAGGATTAAAGTTTGAGAAGATAAGCACTGCAAATCCCAGTGCTACCGAGATTGCATTGAATATAATTGCTTTTCCAGAACTATTTAATGTTTTTTTCGTTACAATCTCTAAATCAGGTGTCATCATCCTTTCATAATGATATGTTGTGAGGAAGTGAATTGTATAATCTACACCTATACCAATAGCGATAGATGCCACCATAGCAGTCCCTATATCTAATTTTATTCCTGCAAACCCCATCAATCCGAAGTTTATAAATAGAGATACTATAAGCGGAAGAATTCCATAGATTCCTGCTATAAAAGATTTAAATGAATACGCCACTATAATAAATACTATTATAAGGGATGTTATTATACTTATAATCTGACTAGAAACAATTAAATTATTTACAGCCAAACTCATATCTCCCGCTCCTGAAACTGTTACTGTGTAACCAGTTGTGAAGTTTTCATCTGCATAACGCGAAATTTCATCCTTTAAATATCCTATAAGTATATTGCTGGCAGATTTTAATTGAAATAACATCCTTGTAGACCTTGGTTCTAACCTGTCATCTGCAAATGAATCTAATTCACCTGAATATAACAGAAGATATTGAGATACCAAGTTTTTTAACTCTTCTCTTGTCTCTGCCGGATATTTAGCAGGATCATAGGGAACTTCGTTATATGCTTCTCCCTGATAGTTGGTTGCTCTATTCATCTCTGTAACTAATTCTTGTGCTGTCAAGTTGACCTTTTTAGCGTTTAATAGAGCCGTATTTAATATAGTCAGCAGATCTGCCTCACTTATCTTTTCCTTCCCAGGTATAGGTTTTTGTTTATTTTGATTTTCTAAAGAAACAGATTCTGTATTTATCCCATTCCCTAGATCCTTTTCATCAAAAATATCTTCTCCAAAACTATCATCGTCAAAGCTGTCGTCAAAATTGTCATTAAAATCATCGGACATAACTCCATTATCTGTCTGAGCCGCCTCTGCTTCTCCTTCTAAAGCAAGATCCGTTTCCTCTGGATAGTTCATAACCTTATTCATTCTCTTTATAAAATCTGAAAAACTTATTACCTGTCCTACATATTCATGGTTTGATACAAAGTGTTCCTTCATATTATCCATAGCCTTTAATATCTCAGGATCTGTAAGGTCCCCTTTTTCTTTTCCTTCTACCACTACATTTATAAAGTTACTTCCATTAAAGTTATCATTTAGATATTCGTCTGCCTCTCTAACTATAGTTCCCTCTTTGAAGAATTCTACAAGAACACTGTCTATTATGACCTTAGATGTCCCGTATATAGAAAATGCCATTATTATTGTTGTTAACAATATTACACTTGATTTTCTCTTGGTAAAGAAGTGATATAAATACATGAGTAACTTTGTCATAAATGTTTCTTCAGTATGATTTTCTATATTTACTTTAGGTTTTTTTAGTAACAAAATAGACGGAATCAATGTAACTGCTACAAGCAAAGCTCCAAAAACTCCCAGAGCTGTGAATGATCCAAAGTTCTTTATAGGAATTATTTTACTGGTCGCCAAAGATCCAAATCCTGCTATAGTCGTAAGCCCGGCCAGAAAAACTGCTTTTCCAACCTTCTGTACATTATGAAGAACTATCTCTTTATGCTCTTTCTCGGTCAATTCCTTGCCTGCTGATTTAACGTCATCATAGTAATGAGATATAATATGGATTCCATAAGCACTACCTACAGCTATGAGAAGCACGGGTATTATAGTTGAAACCATAGTCAGCGGTATTCCCAGTCCTGCCATAAGACCTATGGACCAGATAGTACTGATCACAACTGTTAGAAGAGGCAGGACTACTCCACCTATAGTTTTAAATGATATATAGAGAGAAGCTATTACTATCAGTATTACAAATGGAATCATTTTTTTCATATCCGCTTGCATACTCTCACCCATGAGAGTATTTAAAACCGGCTGTCCAGCTAGATAAAAACTCAGATTTTTATCATCGGAATAAGACCTTACTTCTTTTCGAATCTCTTGAAATAACTTTTCTTGTTCCACAGCTGTTGTTCCATCCTCTAATTGAACAAGGATAGTTGTAGATTTAAAATCATCTGTATAGAGAGATTTGGCATACATAGATTTCCACGAAAGAAGTTTATGCTTTATTTTATCCAAATCTTCTTTTGTTTGCGGAAGGTCACTAACAATAGCCTCAACTTCCATCCCTTCTGATGTTCCCTCAATAAAATCTGTATTTGTAAGGGACTTCACTTCATCTACCCTTGCAAGATCTTCAAATTGCTTTGTCAGTTTATCTATAAGGGCTATATTTTTAGCTGTAAATATATTCTCTGAATTAAACTTAACTGCTAAAAGTATCGCATCCGAACTGCCAAAAGTTTCCGTGGCTTTATCATCATTTAATCTAGATATATGAGATTTTGGCAAAAAGATTTTAACATCATTATCTATTACTATCTTTGGCATTTGCATAGCAAATATCAGAGTAAGTATTCCTATGACTAGAATGATAAGTTTTGGATGGTCGTATAATTTTTTCATTGCATTCCCTCCTATAATTTTTGTATCATTTTACCAATATAACTTATTGAAAATAATACTTTTTCTCTATTTATTTTTTCTATATTCAGTATATCCCTTTCTGAGGATGCTTTAATCACACCCCATACACAATCCACAAATATTAATTTTTCTGCATCTGTATATCTGTAATTACTCCACTCCAGTATCTTTTCTAGAGCTTTAGCTGATTTTATCGTATGAGATTTTATTATTTCACAGACCTCTTCTTTTTCTATTTCTGAAAAAGCTTTTAGATATAATTTATAAAAATCTTTTCCTGTCTCTAAAACATCACATATATTATCTACCAGGAATTTTAAATTATCTTCAAATTCATTATCCGGTCCTATATTTTGAAATGTTTTTTCCAAAAAACTATTTAAAAAATGCTCAACTATTGCCACAAATATTGCATCTTTATTTTTGAAATATCTATATAATGTTCCTTCAGCTATATTTGCCTTTGTAGCTAGTTCTAATGTTTTCATCCCCTCATAATTTTTAGTTCGCAAAAGTTCAATTGCTGCTAAAACTATCAATTCTTTTTTGTCTTGTTTTTTGTTCTTCGGCATATAACCTCCCTGTATAATACAATAGAGCTATAAAGCACTATTTTTTAGTCTGTTGAGTCTCTATTCTAAAAAATGAGTAGCCACTCATTTATATTTTATAGTAAAACTATTTTTTAGATATGTCAAGTATAAAACTTAACATTTCATACAAATTGACAATAAGCTATACACTGAGTCATCCTTTAACACTCTTTTTTTCTATTATCCAGTTTAATGTAGTCAAATTTCTTTTTTATTATATTTATGATATAATATAGGTGATAAAAATAAAATAAAAGGAATGATTATTCAATGAACTATGTTAAAAAAATTGTTGATTTTTTGAAAAAACAAAGAAAAAATATACTTATTGCCTTCCTGGGAGTAGTATTGTGCCTCACAACATTGACTGCTATTACTTACTTCAGCGTCAAAGGAAAAATTACCTCCTACACAGCTTCGGAACCTATCATAATCTATGACAAGGATCAGCAGATTGTAGATTACCTGTCCAAGCAAAAAGGTGAAAGTGCAGATATCGAGGAGATCCCTGATTATCTTCAAAAAGCCTTTATCTCTGTAGAGGACAGAAGATTTTATTCCCACCACGGAGTAGACGTATGGCGTCTTGGAAAAGCTGTTCTGGTAAATCTCTCTAGAGGAAGGATTGCCCAAGGGGGAAGTACCATCTCACAGCAGCTGGCTAAAAACGCCTTTTTATCCAACGAGCGTACCTTCAGTCGTAAATTTAAAGAGGTCATTATAACACTGGAGATCGAAAGAGTTTATTCCAAAGATGAGATTTTGGAAAAATACCTTAACGAGATCTATTTTGGTTCAGGATCCTATGGGGTCAGGGAAGCTGCCAAAGATATATTTAATAAAGATATCTCGAAGGTAAACCTGGCTGAAAGTGCTATGCTGGCCGGTATTCCCAACAGACCTAATATGTATAACCCCAGAAAAAATTTAAAAGCTGCAATGAAAAGAGCCCATCTTATTTTAAAGCTTATGCTGAACCAAGATTATATCTCCCAAGATGAATATGATGCCGCTATAAAACATAAATTTGTCATGGAATCTAACCATAAAAAAACATTTTTTCCCGACAGAAATACAACTGTCATCGTAAAAGATGGAAGAAGAAAAAGGGAATCCACTAAAGCACCTGATTTTATGGATATCGTTGAAGAAAAACTCACTGACCTGGTGGATCCCTCTGTTTTCTCCCGGGGAGGATTCAAGGTATACACTACTTTAGATAATGAGATGCAGAAAGTTGCAAAGGACATCTTTGAAAATTATTCAAAGTTTAAATCCGATAAAAAACTCCAGGGTGCTATGGTCACTTTGGATGCCAAGACAGGGGAAGTCAGGAGTCTCATAGGAGGAAAGGATTATAGACCCGGTAACTTTAATCGTGGTATCGATGCTAAAAGACAGATCGGATCTACCTTTAAACCATTTATATATTATACAGCCCTGGAAAAAGGATACACTATGAACCAGATTATCGATGCTTCCAGCATTAAATACGGTAACTGGTCTCCTAAAAACTATAATAATGCTAAGTATAAAAACATTACTCTCATACAATCATTGGAAAAGTCAATCAATACAGTGGCTGTAAGGCTTTTAAATGATGTGGGAATAGATAATGTTATAGACAATTTTAATCGGACAGGAGTGGATGTAGAATTCACAAAGGATCTTACGATAGCTCTGGGTTCTACCAGTGCCAGTCCATTGGAATTAGCTACTTCATACCTTCCATTTGCTAATGGCGGTATTGCACACAAAAATTCCTTTATTACCCGAATCGAAGACACAGATGGAAATATCATCTATGAAAATGAGGATTTAGAAGGCAAAAATATCTATGATTCTATAGATACCTCCCTCATGACCCATATGCTTGAAAAAGTAGTGGAATATGGTTCCGGAAGAGGAGCAAAATTACATTCCCGTCTTGGATTTAATGTGGACCAGGGTGGTAAAACAGGAACTTCCAATGATTTCAGATCTGCCTGGTATGCCGGATTCACCCCTGACTATGTCACTGTGGTATATATGGGATACGATGATAACACTTCTATGCCGAAAAGTTCCTCAGGTGGACGTATGGCAGTCCCTCTATGGAAAAACTACTATCAGACAATGATCGATAAGGGAATATACAACCCTTCCTCATTTGATTTTATAGATGAAAATATCCAGAGCGGAGAATTGGTCAGCAGAAATATCGATGTACGAAGTGGAAATATAAAGAGAGCTTCCAAGGAATTCAGAAGGGAAGTCTTATTTAAAAAGGGACAGGTCCCTGATACAATCACTGAAAAAATATTTAAAGGAATCAGAGGATGGTTCAATTAAAACTTTAAACTGATATTAAAATCTAAAAAAAGACTCCTCCAAAACACAGTTTTGGAGGAGTCTTTTTTTCAACTATTATACTTCTAATCGAATTCTTTAAAAGCAATTATTTTTCTATTTTTTAATATTCTGATAAACATAAATACTCTCTCTTGCATAGATTCATATGTATCTTCCTCTTTTTCCAAAAGAATATTAATGATATCGTAGATTGTATTTTTTCCATCGATATTCTCCCAGACTAAACTACCCAATCCATCCAATTCCAGTGTACTGGTATTAGATTTTTTAGTCATCCACCTCAAAGTTTTTTGAAGAAAACTAGTATGGGTAAAGACAAGATGGATGTTTCCATCCTGCCTTTTACAATCTAAATGAAGTTTTACAGGGACAATATCTAGAAAATTTTCTTCATTTTTTTTCATCTTTGCTCCTTATCTTAAATGTAACTTATTAATTTTTATTATTCAGGTAATTGTTCATCCGAAGCTTTTCCAGAAACTACCTGAGCATAGATCCAAACCGCTAATGCTATGAAAATTACAAATCCTACAGTAGAATTCGTAGTGATAGCTCCAAATTTGCTTCCGAATGCAGATAGGTCTTTTCCTAAAGTGATGAATACCGCCAGTAGTATACCGATTAAAGCATCTCCAGCAACTAATCCAGAAGATAATAAGATACCTTTCTCTATCCTTCCTTTTTGCTCTGTTTTGTTTTTCTTAAATTTCATCTCAACAACTTCTCTTACCAATGCTCCAGTTAAGATAGCTGATGATAATTGAATTGGTAAGTATAATCCTAAAGCGATAGGTAAGATAGATAACCCTAAGAAATTAATAACTATACCGATAACTACACCGATGATAACCAATGTCCAAGGGATCTCTCCTGTCATTACACCCTCAGATAACATTCTCATTAATCCAGCTTGAGGTGCAGGAACATCTGCTGATCCTAACCCAAAAGCTTTATGCAGCATAAGTACTACTCCACCGGCTGCAAATGCTGATATTGCTAACCCGGCGAACATTGACCACTCTATTTTCTTTGGTGTCCCACCAATTAAGTATGTGTGTTTTAAACTTTGTGCTACTCCTCCAGAAGTTGCAATCGAGATACAAACTACTCCGGCAGCTATGATAGCCATTATCTTTCCTAATTCAGGATTTACACCTGTTGCTTTAATAACTGATGCGATTACTAATAATGAAGCGATAGTCATTCCAGATACAGGGTTATTTGATGCACCCATGATTCCAGTCATTCTAGCCGATACTACACCAAAGAAGAATGAGAAGAATATCACTAAAAATGATACGATAAATCCTACTTTAGGTATTCCCGCTGATAATGGTAATAACCACACTATTAAGAATACTGCGATAGCTCCTGCTCCAACAAATGTTAGCGGAGTATCGATGTGTTGTCTTTCAACTTTATGAGCAGTTTTTTCTGCTTTTAAACCTTTCATAGCTTCTTTAAAAGAGCTGATGATAGCCGGTGCTGATTTAGCTAATGAGATAAATCCACCAGTTGCTACCGCTCCTGCCCCTATATACCTGATATAGTTAGACCAGATAGCTATAGCTGACATCTCTGATATTAATTGAGTTGCGGGGAATATAGGAGTTGTAGCTCCCGCACCTACGAATTTTATTAGTGGTATGAAACCAAACCATGCTAATAATGCTCCTGAGAACATTAAGATCGCTACTCCAGTACCTACGATAAATCCTACACCTAATAATGATGCTACGGCATTAAATCCAAAAGCTGTTCCTAACTTTGTAATAGCCCAAACTGGTCCTTCTGACCAAAGTCCTAATCCACCAGATAGGAATTTGAAAGCTCCACCCATTCCCAGACCTTTCAATACAGTTTTGAATCCTTCTCCACCTTTGTTGGCATTTACTAAAATCTCATAAGCTGCTACTGATTCAGGGAACATCAATACTCCATGTTCCTCTACGATTAAGTACTCTCTAAACGGAATAACAAATAAAGTTCCGATTAATCCACCTAATATAGTTATGATAGCTATCGAAACCATGCTTAAGTCATGTCCCCATATGATAATAGCCGGTAATGTAAATATAATTCCACCTGCGATAGATTCTCCTACTGCGGCTACTGAAGCCACTAAGTTAGCTTCTAATATGGAATCCTTTCTAAATACTGCTTTTAATAATCCTGTTCCTAATATTGAAGCTGGAATTGCTGCTGCAATTGTTAATCCAGTCTTTAATCCTAAATATACATTTGATGCTGCAAATATTACTGCAAATAAGATTCCCAATCCTATAGAAACTGCTGTAGTCTCTGACATCGCTGTATCCATAGATACAAAAGGTTTAAATTGATGTTTCTTCTCGTTCATTTCTTTCCTCCTTAAATTTCAATAAAGTTAATTTCCACTATATTGTACAATAATGATATCCTTCTTTCGATTTTAAGTCAAGAACCTAAATTTCAACACTAAAGTTCGTTTATATATAACATCTGCTATATTTTGTTTTATTTTTTAAATACAAACTTTTTCTATAAAACTTAAATTAAATTTAAAATAACACCTTTTCACTTAAGAAAAAATCATTTTTTTGCCTTTTATTACAAAAAAATGAAATGAAAATCCTTTTTAGGCGGACTAGTCCCCTCCAAAAAGACTATTTAATTTTAATTATTCATCTAACTATATTTTGTATAGAATCTAATTGATTGATTAATATATATTATTTTTGTATAAAACTCTCCCATTTAGATAAGTAAATCATATCAAACTTTCCCCTTTATTTATACTAAATAAATAATACAAAACCTCCTATCAAAACAAGAAAATAGATATAATTTAAAGGAAATGATATAATCTCTATACAATAAATACATAAAAAAACAATTATCTATACAATTTAAACTATATTAAAGGAAGTGATATATGTATTACGAAGATATGATCTTTACCAAAGAAGATATAGACCTGTTAGTTTTTGAAAACAGTGAATTTTTAAGCTGTATTTTTAAAGACATAACTTTTAATAAGATAAGTTTCGATGGAGCTACACTGGAAAATTGCACCTTTAAATCCTGCCAGTTAATCTCTTCCACCTTCTATGACACTAAATTTATAGATCTGAATTTTGAAAATTCCGAACTTATCAGTATCAATCTAAGTCTGATAAACAAATTTATAATCGAAGTCTCCTTTTCTGATTCCTATTTAAAATATTGCGATCTCAGTAAATTAGATCTGAATAAAACAGATTTTTCAAATTCTACTCTAAAGGAATGTCTGTTTTTTGAAACTAACCTGAGCCAGGCTGCTTTCAACAATGTAAATTTAGAAGATACGTCCTTTGACAGGTGTAATCTGGAAAGATCTGACTTTAAAGGTGCTGTTAATTATAGGATCAACCCTCTGACAAATCGTATTAAAGGAGCCAAATTTTCCCTCCCTGATTTGGTTGGCTTAGTCAGAGATTTCGATATTAAGATAGTATAGTAACGTGACGTTGCATCCAGATAGGCATAATCCAGGGTTTTATAATTTTTGTGATTTCAAAGTAAATTGTTATCTCTAAAAATCTTGATGTTCCCTTTCACTGGTATAATTTCCTAAATAATAAAAACAGGAGAGTCCATCGGACTCTCCTGTCTTATTATATATTTTTTTTATAATGTCATTAATAGTTTGGCTAACATAAGAGCTGTTACAGTTCCTATTGCCGATCCAAATATTCCCATCATAAGCCCTGCTGGAATTAATGCTTCATCATATGTTCCTGCTAATATTGGAGCTGATACAGATCCACCTACGTTAGCTTGAGAAGCTATACCGCAGATATAAAGATCCAGTTTGAATATTTTCGCTAAAACTAATAATACTACTAAATGGAATAATAATACCAATACTCCTGCTACTATATAGATAGCTGCCTGCCCCATATCGATTGTAGAGAAGTCAGTTGCCGTTGCTATTAATCCAACTACTACGTATAAAAGTACACTACCTACATGGTCCGTTCCTTTGATTCTCTTTAACGGAGTCATACTTCCTAAGATACCAAACATCGTAGCTAAGATTACTACCCATCCAGATCCACTAAAGAATCCTCTAAGACCAGATAAGAAGTTCGCATCAGTTAATCCACCTGGGTTAACTACTTGTTTACCAAGAACCAATACAATTCCTGCTACTCCAAGACCTAAACCTAATGTTAACATAAAGTCCATAAATTCGTAGTCTCTCTTGTCTTCATTTTTAGCTGCTGTAGCATGGATATGACTTATTATCTTATCTACTTCATCACTGTTTGCACCAGAGAACTTGTTGAATTTTTCTCTCATTGGAGCCAAACTGATAAGTAAAACTAACCAGAATGATGCACAGATATTATCCATTAAGAATGCATATGTCAGTGCCTGTGAACCGTCTTTTACTCCTAATCCTGCCTGAGCAGCGGCCATGTTTGTTGACCCTCCAACCCATGAAGAAGATAGGATTGAGAATGTCTGCCATGCATCTGCCTCAAATCTTGATTTTAATGCAACGAATACAATTACAAAACCAATTAAGATACTTGCTGTTACTGCTAAAAATGAACCCATTAACTTTGGTCCTAATTTAAATACATCTCTAATATCATTTTTTAATAGTAATAAAAATAACATCATTGGTAGTAAAAAATATTTTAATTGTCCGATAAAGCTTGATAATTGTGGTGTTAATTCCCAAATGTGCAATGTTGCACCTATCATCCCACCAAAATAAATAAATGTCAATCCCGGTATAACCTTGAATAATTTTAACTTTAATGTTTTTTCACAATACAATACTGCCGTTATGAATAATATCAATAACGAAAAATAACTAAATACACTTGTTATCATTTGAATTTCCTCCTGTTTTCAACTTTTTTAACATCCCTTCATTTGTATAAAAAACTGTACATAAAACGAAGAAGGTGTTTTGTTTTCATTACATTTTAGCATAATTTTATAAGAATTCAAAGTTTTTTATGAATTCTTCAAATAAAAAAGGCAAAAATACTATTTTTTTAATACAGTTTATGACATATGTAGTCATCCATAGCCACAAATTTCTTAGAAAATAATTAAAGATTTTTCTCAATAATATTAATTTTTTCCATACTTTTCCCTACTTTTTTCCAATAATTAAAAAAAAAATAAAAACTATATTTCTTTTTTTGAAAAAATATTATATAATTTATGGGATGACTCTGTAGCTCAGATGGATAGAGCGGCTCCCTCCTAAGGAGTAGGCCATGCGTTCGAATCGCGTCAGGGTCACCATTCTTATAAAATCAAAAAGAAGATGAAATTTCAAATTTCACCTTCTTTTTTTATTTTTATCCGTTAAATATATTTAATACATCGTTAAAAGTTATCAGAATAATAAGCCCAAATAAGATTATCATTCCCACCATATGAAATTTCTCCTCAAACTTTTTATTGACCTTTATACCTATCACTTCTAAAAGAACAAATATTATTCTTCCGCCATCCAGAGCAGGAAACGGAAGCAGATTAAAGAATCCTATATTTATTGAAAGTAATGCTGTCAGCCAAAATAAGATTCCCATCCCTCCTTGACTTGCATCTCCTACAATCTTAACTATTCCCACAGGCCCCGATATCTCCTTGGCACTTACCTGTCCTGTAACAAGCTGTTTAAATCCTTTTAAGATCATTATAAATAAATTTTTATAAGCAGTTCCAGATTCAGATACGGCATCTATAAATCCATATTTTTCGATACTGTATTCTGGCAGTATACCAATAAAATAGTCATTTCTTTGCTTATCAAAGGTAAGTTCAACCTCTTTTTTTATGATCTCCCCATCTCTTTTTATAAGAAATTCCATACTGCTGCTGTCTACCTCATCGTTTACACGGCTAATATCTTCCCATTTGTCTATCCTATTTCCGTCTATCTCCAGGATCTCATCTCCCTTTTGAAGGACATTGTAAGCCTTGGACTGTTCCATGACATTTCCAACTACTGCATCTTCATTTTGTATCACCTTTCCGCTGGCCACTACCATCCCGTAGATGATTACAAGGGCCAGGATAAAGT
>CAZUGM010000002.1:15035-28502 GCA_964619915.1 uncultured Fusobacteriaceae bacterium
TGTCTATCCTATTACCGTCTATCTCCAGGATCTCATCTCCTATTTTTAAATTTCCAAAAGATTTAGAAGTTTCTACCATATTTCCAATTACAGGTTTTTCATTTTGAACTGCCTTTCCATTATAAAGTAAACTTCCAAAGACTATGATGTATGCCAGTATAAAGTTCATCACTACACCTGCAACCAAAACTACAAATCTTTGAAACGGACTCTTGGTGTTGAATCCGTCTTTTACTACAGATTCTACCTCCATCCCCTTGATATTTACAAATCCTCCAATAGGTATAGCTCTCAGACAATATCTCGTATGAAGTCCTTCATGGGAAAATAAAACAGGTCCCATTCCCAGGGAAAACTCCTCCACCGGCATCTTAAAATATTTAGCCGTCAAAAAATGCCCCAATTCATGAACCATTATTATGATTCCAAGTATAAGTATCGTTATTATTATATTCATCTAGACAACTCCTCGCAAACGCTCAAAACTTCATTGCCAATCTCATCTATTGTTTTTAATTCTCCACCTTTTACACACATTACTTCCTTCCATGAATATTTCTTTGCTATATAACAGGCATTGTCATGGGATTTCTGCATATATTCACGGTCATTTTCATGGATATCCTTTTTTTCTTCTCCTGTGATCTTATTTTTCCTCTTTTCCATCAATTTATATGCCATCTGGGTAGGCATATTTAAAAACACTACCATATCTGGTTTAGGTATCCCCATTTTTTCATATTCCAGCTCGGTCAGCCACTCTAAATACCTGTCTTTTTCCCCTTTATCATCCATCTTGGATGCCTGATGAACCATATTAGAAGTTGTGTATCTGTCTGAGATGATTATTCCTCCATCGTTGTAAAACTTCTCCCAAATAGTCTTAAAAGATGCATATCTATCCACTGCAAACATGGTAGATACAGCATAGGTATTCACCTCTCCTACATTTTCTCCGAATTCACCATTTAAATACATCTTTACAGGGGCTGATGATGGACTTTCATAGTTTGGAAAGGTAACTTTCATAACCTTCTTTCCCATTTCTTTATATTTTTCATACAATAATTCTGCTTGAGTCTGCTTTCCGCTAGAATCAGTTCCTTCTATTACTATTAATTTTCCCATTTCTACTCTCCTATAATCAATCTATTTTTTTCTAAGATGGGTCTCAATTTTTCTAAATAAATCTCACCCATTTTTTTATACCCTGTTTCATCGGGATGGATACTATCGTACATATGTTTATTCCATACCCCTTTCCATATATCTTCTATAAGATATACGCCCTCTTTATCCTCTAACTCTTCAAAAATTTTATCGAATTCCTTTTTAGATCCATTCCTTAATATATTAAAGATCAACTGTTTACCATAAAATTTTACTATATAAACTCTAATATTTCTTTTTAGGAGTTCATCTACAATATAGTTTAAATTCGTTTTTGTTTCAGACGCATCTATTCCCTGAATCAAGTCATTTGCTCCCAGTTCCACTATGACCACATCTGGATTACAGTCCAAGACATCTCTTTTAAATCTTTTTAGTGCAGATCCTGTCGTATCCCCGTTTATCCCCTTGTTGATAACCTTTAATTTGAGTTTAGACTGTAAATAATCCGGGTAACTGCCCCCTGTAGGAGCACCATATCCCGCTGTCAGGCTATCCCCATAACAGATCAAAATACTTTCTTTAGTCAAATTATTCTCCCCTGAATCTTCATTAAAAAAATTATAACCCATATAAATGAAAACCACCACTGCTAAAGTTACTATGACCTTATTCATGAGCTTTCCCCCTAATGATTATCTTTACTATTTCAGACTTACTCCAGGTCCTGTAGGTAAAAAATCCCGTCCCTACTCCGGAAGACACTATCACTGCCATATTTTTTATTTTTTTATAGCCATAGATAACCTTATATTTAAGCATATATCCTAGATTCACAGGGAAAAACTGCCCTCCATGGGTATGTCCCGAAAGTTGTAGTTCTATATGTTCACCGAGTGCTTCCTCAAATTTTGGGCGGTGATCTACCACAACCTTTGGATAAGCTGTTCTATAGATATTTTTTATTTTTTTTCTAGAATGATTTGTCTCATCATCCCTAAAGATAAATTCTAATTTTTTTATTACAATGGATTCATCCATCAAAATTTTAATTCCACATCTTTCTAAATACTCTATATTTTTATCCAAATTACCTATATACTCGTGATTTCCCAGTACTCCATAGACTCCGTATTCAGATCTCATCTTTCTCAATATTTTATCAAATCCTCTACCTTCCAGATAATCCATATGGGACTCTATGGTATCTCCCCCTACCAATATACAATCAGCAGATAATTTATTTACTTTTTCAACTATTTCTTTCACATAGCTTATAGACCTTAGTTCACTCAGATGAATATCCGATAAAAACACCAGATTTAATTCAGTGTCGTAGTCGGATATTTCCACTGTATATTCCTTTATATTTATTTTAATATAATTTTTGTATCCTCTCCACATCAATAAAATATAGAGTACAAAGCTCAAAAGAGCAAATACAGGTGTCCTGATTATACTTCCCCATCCAAAAATTTCTAAACCGATGGCTGAAATAGTTATAAAACATAAGGTTTTATATAAAAATAAATAATTGGCTGTAACGATCTTTAATTTCTTCCTTAAACTTTCACTCTTTATCTCGGTAACCCTTATTAAAAATATAAAAGAACACAGAAAAAACAATCCTCCTGCCATATAACTCCCTGTCAATAAATATAAGAGATACACAACAAAGGGCATAGGTAGATAATATACAATTAATTTTAACATATTTCTCTCCTATTTTGAGCTGTAGAATCATTAATTTAGCTTTTCCTATTGATAAGTTTTAATTATTCTCGTAGCTTCTTCTCTCGCCCAACTATCAGCTTTTATTACTGCTTCCAAGGTATCCACCGGATGTACCTCATGGTTATCCATGGTCTTTTTTATAACTTTATAGATCTCTAAAAATTTAATATCCCCATTTATGAACTGGTCTACAGCTATCTCATTGGCTGCATTATAGACTGCCGGCATAGACTGCCCTGTTCTCCCTGCAAAATATGCATACTCTACACCTTTAAATACATCGTTGTCTACCTCATCAAAGGTAAGGTTAGAGAGGGTTTTAAAATTTAAACTTTCCAAGACCCTGTTAGATACTCTATCCGGATAGGTAAAAGCATATTGGATAGGTACCTTCATATCCGGAACTCCTAATTGAGCTATTATAGACATATCGTTAAATTCCACCATTGAATGAATTATACTCTGAGGATGTACCAATACCTCTATATCATCATAGGAAACATTAAAAAGCTGATGTGCCTCTATAACCTCTAACCCTTTGTTACAAAGGGTAGATGAATCTATGGTTATTTTTTTACCCATGGACCAATTTGGATGTTTCAATGCATCTTCCACCCTTACATCCTTAAGTTCTTCCAATGTTTTTCCTCTGAAAGTCCCCCCACTAGCTGTGATGATAATCTTATTTACCTCATCTTTTTTACCACCTAAAAGAGACTGATAGATAGCTGAATGTTCACTATCTACAGGAACTATCTCTGCCTTATATTCCTTTAACATATTATTTATCAGGTCCCCTGCTGCTACCATAGTTTCCTTATTAGCAAGGGCTATCCTCTTCTCTTTTTTTATTGATTCTATAGTTGCCTCGATTCCTACTGCACCACTTACTGCTGTAAGAACTATATCTGCTTCATCCAAAGCTCCTAATTTTTTAAGTCCTTCATTCCCCAAATATACATCTAGATCTGGATATCTTTTGACTATCTGTTCGTACCCCTCTTGTGTCCCAATAGATACATAGCTTGGTTTAAATTCCTCTATCTGCTCCATCAACAATTTATGGTTATAGTGGGCACTCATGGCAACCACATTAAATTCCGAATTTTTATTCCTGATTACTTCCAGTGCATTGGTCCCGATACTTCCTGTACTTCCTAATATTGTTATATTTTTAATCTTAATCAACCCCTTTGTTTACCATCTCTAACTCTTCTTTTTACAGTTTCTCAATTCATGAATATTAAAATAAATTCTAGTTAGAATAAATTTAAAATGTGATAGTGAAACCACAGCTAAAAAATATATAGCAATAGTTCCTCCTGTAATATCAAAAAATTTATACTTAATAAGCATAAATTTTTATACTCATCAATTGAGAAAATGAAAACAAGGAAAGAGTTCTTCTTTATATTATACAAAAAAAAGGGAGCTTTCGCTCTCTTTTTTTATTATCTAGGAAATTATAAAATGAATAAAAGATTATAAAAATCTAAATTGTGCTTGTTTCGATGCAACGTCACGTTGCTTTTTATAGGAAAAAATTAATATAATAGTACATAAGCGGAAATACCCAGATTAAACTATCATATCTGTCTAAGATTCCCCCATGTCCCCCTAATATTTTTCCTGAATCTTTTACACCGAACTCTCTTTTGAATACCGATTCTGCCAAATCACCTATCTGACCAGTCACAGCCACCAATATAGGGACTATTATCAGATGAATTCCCGATATATTCAGATCTTTAAATATAAATGCTTTTATAAACAGCATAGTTATAACAGTAAATACTATGGATCCCAGTGATCCCTCTATGGATTTTTTAGGACTTATCTCACAGAGTCCACGAGAAAATATCTTTCTTCCAAATTTTACTCCTACAAGGTATGCAAATGTATCCGATATCCAGACCAGTATTTGGATGGTCATCAGCCACTTACTTCCATTTAACATATATTTTATAGGGACTATATGGGAAAATAAAAATCCTACATAGAGTACTCCCAACATTGTATACCCAATATAGCTGCTGCTGCCCTCTACTTTATTTTGATATATTCTGATAAACATCAGGATAAATATCCCCAGAATCAAAACCATTGTTCCCCTGGACATATCTATATTATCCCCGACGAATTTCCCCAGTAAATCTTTATTTGGCGATACACTAGAATATAATGCCAGTGGTATTGCTCCTCCAAGTATTATCCCCACAGCCTTATTTACAACTACTCCTTTAGATTCCATCATTTGATAGATCTCATATATTCCTATTCCAGTTAAAAGCACTGTAAATGCCATAAAACTTTTGTCTCCATAGAGGTATACATATACCGTCAGAGGAACCAATATTAAAGCCACCAATATCCTATTTAACATCTTTTACTCCTCCAAATCTTCTGTCTCTATTTTTAAAGTTTTCTATTGCCCTGTCAAATTCTTTCTCGTCAAAATCCGGCCACAGTACATCTGTTACATATATTTCTGAATAAGCCATCTGCCAAAGTAAAAAATTAGATATTCTGAATTCCCCGCTGGTTCTTATGACTAATTCAGGATCCGGTATATCGGAATAAAGATAATCTTTAAAATTCTCTTCACTGATATTTTTTTCTCCCGATTCAATTATTTTTTTTACTGCATCTATTATTTCCGATCTTCCCCCATAGTTAAAACAGATGTTGAAGGTCAGACCGTCATTCCCTTCTGTCAGCTTCTCCACTTCAGATATAGCAGTTAGAAGTTTAGGAGATACCCCTTCTTTTCTTCCTGTAACTATCAATCTGATGTTATCTTTTAACATATTTTTAGCTTCGGCCTTTAGATATTTTTGAAAGATATCCATAAGGGCATCCACCTCTTTTTGAGGTCTTTTCCAATTTTCTGTGGAAAAAGCATATACAGATAAATATTTAACCCCTATATTCCCTGCATGTTCTATTATTGATTTTATCCTTTTAGCACCCTCACGATGCCCGACAAATCTAGGTAGATGCCTGTTTTGGGCCCATCTTCCATTTCCATCCATTATAATTGCTATATGTTTTGGTATCATCTATCTCCCCTTAATTTTAATACATTCTATTCTTTACATTCTATCATATTATTTCCTATTTTTCCAATGAGGAACTCCAAGGAGATCTATTCCCTGTCTGTAACTTCTAAAATAGCATTTAAATCCCTCATGTTATTTTTAACGCACTTTACCCCCTCATCTATGGCCTCCCTTGCACGATAAAATTCCAAAGGTTTGATATGGGATAACTTAGGAGAAAGCAGGATATCCGGCGGATCTTCTCCCATACGGCTTTTGGTGATTCTATCCTGGGTAATATTTATCGAACTGGCGATAGCATCAAATAAACTTGGAGGAGATTCATTATTTTCATCTATGTCAAATATAGAGGGTGTATACTCTCTGACTAAATTATTTATCTTATTTATTACTCCCAATCTTTTTTTAGAAGGGGCAGATTTTTTAAAGTGTTTTCCTACGATATCACCGTTTAAATCCACAGCTATTACTATTTCAGCTCCCAATGCACGGCAGGTGGATACCGGTACAGGATTCACCAATCCTCCATCTACAAGCCATCTGTCATTGGTTTTTATAGCAGGAAATAACCCCGGCAATGAAACTGAAGACCAGACTGCTTCTAAAACCGACCCTTTAGTTAACCATATCTCCTTCCCGGTCTCCAAATCCGTTGCTACAGCTGCATATTGTTTAGTAAACTCTTCTATAGTGGCACTATCAGATGCTACATATTTATTTAAAAAATAATGC
Organism: uncultured Fusobacteriaceae bacterium; assembly: GCA_964619915.1. GTDB lineage: Bacteria > Fusobacteriota > Fusobacteriia > Fusobacteriales > Fusobacteriaceae > Psychrilyobacter. The sequence continues at coordinate 21,671 of CAZUGM010000002.1, forward strand.
AGCCTGTGGGTATCAATAAATCCATTCAAAGACATATTTATCTCAAAAAATTTAGCTACCTCAAATTTAGTCAATGAGCAGGCCCATTTTTCTAAATTTTCAAGGTTGTTTGAAAGATAAGATGCCCCAACCACTGCACCTATAGATGTACCGCACACAATATCCGGTACAATTCCCAGATCCGCCAGAGCCTTTATTATTCCTATGTGTGCCCATCCTCGGGATGAGCCGCTCCCCAGCGCTAAACCTATCTTCATTTTTTTCACCCCCTTAAACATTTTCTATACTATAATATATACTTCTTTATACTATATATTTCACTATAAATTTTATTGTGTCAAAAAAAGAATCGAGAATTAATTCTCGATTCTTTCTATAAAATTATTTCAACACCAAAATGATCTGAAACTACCTCTTTATTTTTCCCGTTGAAAATAACACTACTGGAATGTATTTCCAAAGGTGTTCCAGAGAAAATTAAATCCAATCTTTTTTTAGAAAGATCGTCTTTCCAGCCTGCAATTTCCCCCGGCACAGTACACCCGTCATCTTTTGTTTCAGCTTCAGTAAAAGTATCTATTAAGCCGTTTTTTATTAAAAAATCATACCCCTCTCCACTTACACTGGCATCATTGTTGAAATCTCCCATAAAAAATACTTTATTATCTGTATTTTTTGAAATTTCTAATATTTTTTCCCCTTGATATCTAAAAGGTTCTTCTGCATCATTCCACCACCCTGTATGACAGCTGTAAAAAGTATAGATCTCACCATGCAGATCAACAGATCCCCCTACAATTTTTCTGCTCTTCCAGTTTTTTATACTGCTGCTTTGAGAAATATAAAAACTTTCGGATTCAATAAATGGCTGTTTACTCAAAAGCGCAACCCCTTCCTCATATCTATCATATCCATAGTGGGAAAAATCCCAGATAAAATTATAAGTTGTCCCTAACTTCTTTATCTCTTCAACTAATAGGAGAGCAAAGTTATCCGACTTTATATTACCATAGATTATCTGACTTTCCCTATGCTGGCTGACTTCCTGAAGAGCTATGACATCATAGTTTTTTTCATATATCGTCTCAGCCAGATACTTGATTTTCTCCAGCTGATCCTCTTCCTGCCACGAATGACAGTTTAATGTAAGAATTTTAATTTTGTCCCCTATTAATTTAAAACTTCTATTATTTTATTTTTAATGTTATTAGCTTTGGGACCATAGATAGCCTGGATTCCATTTCCTTTTACTATCAATCCGATGGCTCCTGCTTTTTTCCACATGGATTCTTCCTTCACTAAGGCGTTATCCTTTACAGATACACGTAATCTAGTCATACAGGCATCTACCTCTGCTATGTTAGATCCACCTCCTAAAAGGTCAATAATTGTTTCAATCAATGTGTCGTTATTTTGATTAACTTTTTTATCTGTAGTTTCCTCTACCTCTTCATCTAGGTAGTTTCCCTTTCTTCCTGGTGTTGGAAGATCGAATTTTTTGATTAAGAAGTTTACTATGAAGAAATTTAATCCAAAGAATCCTACAGAACTTGCTGCAAAATTTATCAGGTCCTTTCCAATTCCAGCATGGATCATCAGAGGTGTTCTTGTAAGTAATTCCAGGAATCCAAAGGCCTGTATTCTTAAATCAATAATATCCGTCAATGCAAATGCTAAACCAGTTAATATTGCATGGGTTACATATAAAATCGGTGCTACAAACATAAACATAAACTCAATAGGTTCTGTTACTCCTGTTAAAAATACAGCTAATATTGCTGAAAAGAATATCATCTTATATTTATGTTTCTTATCGTTGTCTACATTTTTATACATAGCTAATGAGAATCCCAATAGTGACGCTGAAGATAAGATAACTTGTCCGGCTTTAAATCTAGCTGGAACAACTGATTTTAATAATCCTTTGTATGCTTCTGCATTTCCTAGTTCCTTTAAGTTATTTAAATCTGTAATCCAAGCTAACCAGATAGGATCTTGCCCGGCAATTACCGCACCAACTTCTGATCCTGTTAATACCTGATATGTTCCTCCTAACTCCGTATAGTTCATTGGAATAGTTAACATATGATGCAGACCAAACGGTAACAGCATTCTTTCCAATGCACCATAGACAAAGGGAGCAATTACTGGAGCGGTATCTCTGGATGTAGCAATCCAGTTCCCAAACATATTAAGAGAGTATTGGATAAACGGCCATGTAAATGATAGGAAAAATGCCATCACAACTGAACCGAATATTACCATAAATGGCACAAACCTTTTACCGTTAAAGAATGCCAATGGTTCCGGCAATTTATCGAAGTTATAGTATCTATTGTATAAAGCGGCTCCCAAGAATCCTGTGATTATTCCTATAAATACACCCATATTTAGAGCCGGTGCTCCCAATACTGTTGTAAAAAAGTCTTTCACCAATAATTCTTTTCCCCCGAACACGCTTATAGTTGCAGTAGGATCACTCATCATCCCACCATTAACACCAAATATTGTTCCTGTGAGTCTGTTGGTTAAAATAAATGCCAGTACTGCTGCAAAGGCTCCTCCGGCTTTTTCTTTAGCCCAAGATCCACCAATAGCTGCTGCAAATAACAGGTGTAAATTTACAATTATTCCCCAACCGATATCTTCCATTACCCTTCCAATTATATCTATCCCTAAAAATGTAGTTGTCAATTTCCCCAGTGAAATCATAAGTCCTGCTGCTGGCATTACTGCGATAACTACCATTAAACATTTTCCAAATTTTTGCCAAAAGTCAAATGAACCAAATTTAATTTTTTTCATCTTTCCCCCCTTATTTTTTTTTATTTTAACTTATAAACCCTGCACTCATAAGGCTTCAATAATAATTCATATGTTGTCTTATGATCTTCTACTTTATAATTATTTAACACAATATTTTCAGAGTTTAAAGGATAATTTTCCTCTTTAAACTCACATATATCTTCAGTTAAATTACAAATTACAATATAACCTTTTCCATCCAATAATCTTGTATAACTATAGATTTTTTCATCTGATTCAATGAGACAATTATAATCTCCGTATAAAATCTCTTTTGAATGTTTTCTAAAATCAATCATTTTCTTATAAAAATTTAAAACCGAATCCTCGTCCTTTAAATCATTTTTTACATTTATATGACTATGATTTTCATTTATCTTTATCCATGGAGTCCCGCTGGTAAATCCGGCATTTTGACCATCATCCCACTGCATAGGTGTTCTTGCATTGTCCCTTGAAGATTTCTTTAATTTTTCTATATTTTCTTCAGTTACTTCCTTATCTAACACTAACTCTTGATACTCGTTTAATGTTCTAACGTCTTTATAGTCATCCATGCTTGAATAAGAAATATTTGTCATTCCTATCTCCTGACCCTGATATATAAAAGGTGTTCCTTTTTGTAAAAAATACATTGCTGCAAATGATTTTGCACACTGAACTCTGTATTTTTCATCATTTCCCAGCGTAGAGATAGATCTAGGAATATCATGATTTTCAATATACAATGCATTCCATCCTATGTCATTTACTGTATGCTGCCATTTACTCAATATTTTTTTATATTTTCTTACATCAAAGCTGTTGCTTTCACAAGTATTCCAAAGGTCTAAATGTTCAAATTGAAAGATCATATTAAATTTTCCATCTTTCGAGCATACCCAGTCCTTGATATCTTTTCTATTGTGAGAACTAACTCCGTTTGCTTCTCCAACAGTTACGATGTCATGTTTTTCAAATGTTTTTTCTTTAAGTTCATCTAAATATTTATGTATTCCATTTTGATTCATATGTTTATCAAAAGAAGATACATACCTCAATCCTTTTGGATTAGGCATATCTTTAAGTCCGTCTTCTTTTTTTATATGACTTATTGCATCTACTCTGAATCCATCTATTCCCTTTTCTAACCACCAGTTGATCATACTGTAGATCTCTTCTCTCATCTCTTTATTTTCCCAGTTTAAATCAGGCTGTTTCTTGGAAAAAAGGTGAAGATAATATTGATCTGTTTCTTTTGAATGCTCCCAAGCAGAACCACTAAAAATACTTTCCCAATTATTTGGTTCTTTTTCACCCTTACCATCACGCCAGATATACCAGTCTCTCTTAGGGTTATCCTTTGAAGATGCCGATTCCACAAACCATGGATGTTCGTCACTTGTATGATTTATAACTAAATCTATGATAAGTTTCATATCTCTGTTTTTAACTTCTTTCAACAGTTCATCGAAGTCTTCCATTGTGCCAAACTCTTCCAATATCTCTTTATAATCACTGATGTCATATCCATTGTCGTCATTTGGTGATTTATACATAGGGCATATCCAAATAATATCTATTCCCAATTCTTTTAAATAATCTAATTTAGAAATAAGTCCTTGTAAATCACCTATTCCATCTCCGTTGGAATCCTTAAAACTTCTAGGATATACCTGGTATCCTATAGCTTCTTTCCACCACTTTTTATCCATAGTTCCTCCCAATTTGCGCAAACGTTTGCGCAAACAAATAAAAATTAAAACACCCATAGATGTTTTATAGGTAAGTTATATCACAAAAAAAAAGTATTGTCCAGTTAAAATATAATCACAATTGTACTTAAACAAACATATTTTTTTATTTTATGTACACTTTTCTATAAGAAAAGTGCAATCCCACCTTTGATTCCAGCATCATTTCCCAGTTCTCCCAATTTGATTTCCAGGTTTTTTAAAGTTACCGGCATAGCATATTGTTTTAACTTTTCTTTAACTACATCTAAAAGTATCTCTCCTGCCAATGCAACTCCACCTGATAAAATAATGATTTCCGGATTTATTACATTTAATAAATTTCCTATTCCCATACCTAAATAATTTCCTACATAATTTACTATTTCCATGGAAAATTCATCTCCGGCTTTAGCGCAGTCAAAGACATCCTTAGCTTCTAATTTTTCTGTATTTCCACCTAAACTCTTGTATAGAAGGTTATTTTTATTTACAGCCAGACGTGATTTAGCTTCCCTGATCACTCCAGTGGCAGATGCATAAGTTTCAAAACAGCCTCTTTGACCGCAGCCGCATAATTTTCCATTTTCAACTAATTTCATATGACCAATCTCACCGCCAGCACCATTCATTCCAGAAATCAATTTAGAATTTACCACTATTCCTCCGCCAACTCCAGTTCCAAGAGCCACTGTAATACTGCTGGTACTTCCTTTTCCTGCTCCAAATTTACTTTCTCCAATAGCGATCATATTTACATCATTTTCTAATTTTGTCGGTACACCTGAGATTTTTTCCATCACTTCACTGATATTTACATTAGCTTCCCAGTCAAAATTAGCAAAAAAAGCTACAACCTCTTGATTTATTACCGGTCCAGGAATACCTATCCCTATTCCACACATATGTTCTTTACTTATTTCTTTTTCACCCATTAATTTTTCTATAGTTTCCCATATTCTCTCTAACGTTGTTTCCATACCCTTTTCAGAAAAAGTTTTTATAGATTCTTTAGCTAAAATTTCACCATTTTCATCTAAAACTCCTATTTTCGTGTTTGTTCCTCCTAAGTCTACTCCTGCATAATATTTCAATTTAATTCCTCCTCTATGTCTCTTAATTTTGATCTGACAATTTTATAATTATTTTTATTGCTTTTATTAAGTTTCGATATCAGTAAACTCATGGCTTCCTTCCCTAGTTTCAGTGCATTTATATCCACAGATGGAAATTTGGGTCCAAAGTTTCCCAATGGATCGATATTATTAAACCCTATTATCTTTATATCCCTTATATTTTTTTCCGTTAAATACCTTTGAACACCAAAGGCTAAGATATCATCGGTACATATCACTGCTGTTAAACTTTTATTTAAAAATAATTTCTCAGCTCCTGCATACCCATTTTCTCTGCTAAAACCAGTTTCATATACAATTTCTGCAGCTATTTTTTCCCTTTCACATTCCTCTCTGAATCCTTTTTCTCTGTTAATGGATACAGTCCAATTTTTTTTTGCTCCAAGATAACCTATATTTTTATGACCGTCTAAAATTAATTTCCTTACAAGATATTTTGTAGTTTCTTCGTTGTTATTATCCACCCAGAGAATATTGACAGAATCACTTTTTTCCGGCCGGCCGATTACTACACATGGAAATTTATATTTTTCCAAATACTCCAGACATTCATCTTTTTTCCTGGTGGTCAGCAGACATATCCCGTCCACTATATTAGATGAAATAAAATTTTTTACTGCTTCTAATTCATTCTTTTTATCTTTCCCAAAGGCATACATAATATGATATTTATGTTTTTCTGCAGCTATACTTATTCCCTTCATAGCTTGGATATAAAAAGGGTTGGAAAAGAGGGAATCCGCTTCGTGAGGCATAACTACACCAATTATCTTAGTTTGTTTATTCACCAGACTTCTAGCTAGTATATTCGGTGTATACCCTAATTTTTCAATGGAGTTTAGAACCCTTATCCTGGTTGCTTCTCCTATTAGAAATAAGGAGTTTAACCTTAAGCCTGACGTTGATTTTCTTACAAAAGACCTTGCAAAAGGAATGATAAATATAAGTTTACGTGGAATTATTGCAAGTGCTACAGGTCTTATTACTATTAGCGTTGACAGAATAATGATCGAAAGTATGATAGGATTAAGTTCTGTTGGTGTATACGCCACTGTATTCCATTTTGGATCATTGATAGTTATGCCTTCGCGATCACTTCTTAAAATATCGTCTACTTTTATTGCTGAAGCCTGGAAAAGGAATGACATAAAACAACTGTCCTCGATTTATTATAAAAGT
>CAZUGM010000003.1:0-27665 GCA_964619915.1 uncultured Fusobacteriaceae bacterium
CCAGTGACCCCCTGCTTGTAAGGCAGGTGCTCTCCCAACTGAGCTATGCGAGCATTCGTTTTTTCAGAACTCATTTAGTATACTATAAGTAGTTTTTGTTTGCAAGTTTTTTTTTATTTATTTTTAATTTTTTTTATTTTTTTCTTCTAAAAACCAGCTTTTTTTGAAATTTCAACTTAAGAAAAACAGCTTTATACCTCGTAATTACTGACGTTAACGCCCTCTATTTAATTTTTTTGAATATGTCGAGCGCAACCATAATCCAGAAAATATTTTTCAAAATTTTAACTCTCTAAATCAATAACTTTTTTTATCCTCTCCCTGCATAGCCTTGTCTAAACTTTTCCTGACCACCTTGCCATTTGACATTTTAAATACTATACTTGTATCAACAAAATTAGGAGGTATAACTCATGAACTCATACATAGTCGATACTAACGTTATAATTGCCAACCCATTCTTTATGAGGGATTTTAATGATTGTGAGATAATCATTCCTATCTACGTACTAGAAGAATTAGATAAAATTAAATCCAGAGAAGGAAACAGCGGATTTCGCGCCAGACAATTCTTTAGATTTTTCAAGGAGATCGAAAAAGATGGAAACCTTATAGAGGGAATAACACTTGATAATAAGGTTATTTTAAAAACAGAAATTCAGGGAGATCTTTCCTTAATTCCTAATGGTTTGGACCCAAACTATGTGGACAATAAGATCTTAGCCCTTATGATGATGCCAAAATACAAGGACAAAACTCTTTTAACCAACGATGTCAGTATGAGAGTTAAAGCTTCCTCTCTGGGAATAAAATGCCTTATCTTAGATGCTTCGGATAAACATAAATTAGATGATCTCTATACAGGAGTCATCACCTGTGAGGTTACCTCTGAGATTGTAAAAAAATTCTATACAGCCAAGGAGATCTCCCTGGAAGACCTAAAGATCAAATCTATGAACCCCAACCAATTCTTTTACGGTTATACAGAATTTTCCTACAACCAGATTGTGGGAAAATTTGATGAAAAAAGAAATAAGGTTATAAAATTAAAATATGATGATGCCAAGATATACGGGATCTCTCCTAAGGATGTCAGACAGAAATTCGCCATCGATGTCCTCCTTGATCCGAAAATTCCATTTATCACAATGACTTCCAGACAGGGATGCGGTAAAACTCTTTTAGCGGTTGCAGGAGCCCTGGAGCAGGTATTAGAAGGTAATCGTTATGAAAAGATATTGATCGGTAAGAATACAGCACCTGTGGATAAGTGGAGTTACCAGGGATTTACCACTGGAGACACCGAGGAAAAATTATTGACGCATTTTGCCAACTATACCACTACCTTTGAAAATATTCAGCATCTCAGGGGAAAGAAACCTCGTAAAGGAGTGGATATTTTACAGGGGCTGATGGATCAGGATAAAGTAGAAGTTTTGGACATCTCCTCCATTCTGGGATCAAGTTTTCTCAATAAGGTCGTTGTAATAGATGAAGCCCAATCATTTGATATCCATGCTATGAGATCGATGATCACAAGAATAGGAGAGGGCAGCAAGTTGATCTTAATAGGAGATATTGCCCAGCAGACAGTCTCCAGGTTAGATCCGGATAAATCGGGTCTCTATGCCTCCATTGAGTGGCTCAAGGTACTCCCTGAAACCGCCCATATCACATTGAATAAAGTCCACAGAAGTGAATTTGTAGACAAAGCCAGTTTGATTTTTGACAAGAAGATTTTTGGATAACAGAAGATAAAAAAGGTAGAAAATTATTAGATTTTCTACCTTTTTTATCTCTATTTCAGTTTTAAATTTTTCATACTTATATCCAGTGACCTATATGAATGAGTCAGAGCTCCTGAGGAGATATAGTCCACTTTCAATCCTCTTATCTCCTGAATCCTGGCTTCATCTACATTCCCGGATATCTCAACTATGGCTTTCCCGCCTATTATTTCAATGGCTTTCCCCATGGTTTCTACATCCATATTGTCCAGCATTATAATATCTGCTCCTACCTCTATAGCTTCCCTTACCTGTTCCAGACTCTCGGTCTCTACCTCTATCTTCTTTACAAAGGGGTGATTATTTCTCACAGCTAATACAGCTTTCGTTAAACTTCCTCCGGCAGCCATTATATGATTATCCTTGATCATAGCCATATCCATCAGATTATACCTGTGGTTGTTCCCTCCTCCAACTTTCACCGAATATTTTTCCAAATATCTCAAATTAGGAGTTGTCTTTCTGGTATCCATGATTTTTATCCCTGTCCCATCCAGGACCTTTACCATCTTATTTGTTTTAGTAGCTATCCCTGACATCCTTTGAATCAGGTTTAGAGCCACCCTCTCACCGCTCAGAATATTTTTTGCTGTTCCGGATATCTTAGCTATAATTTCTTTAGGTTTTACTACCGATCCTTCAGTAGTCATAAACTCTATCTCTACACCACCTAAGATATCAAAAGTTCTTTTGAAGATCTCTAACCCGCAGATTATTCCCTCTTCCTTTACTATCAGATCCACCTCACATACAGCTCCGGCATCTAAGATCGAATTCGTAGTTATATCATCTATTACAGCATCTTCTAACAGTGCATCTTTTATCACCTTATCTATTAACAGAAAGTTCATCTTTCAAATCCTCCCTAACCTTTAATATCTCATCTATAACCATTCTTCTGTTTTCTTCCTTTATCCTCTCTATATCTTTATAATTTCCAGTCTTCAACTTTGCATCTCCACAAGAAAGTTCTTCCTTAAAAGTCCTGCTTTTTATTATCGTTTTATTTATATGGTCGGCTACCCTGTTTCCAAATACCAGCCCCTCTAACAGGGAGTTGCTGGCAAGCCTGTTTCTTCCGTGAAGTCCTGTAAACGCGATCTCGCCACAGGCATATAGATTATCCAGGCTGGTTTTCCCATCCATATCCACTGTTATCCCTCCCATAAAATAGTGCTGGGAAGTCGTTACAGGGATCATGTCTTTTGTAAGATCATAGCCCTTCTCCAGTAAATTTTCATATATTCCTTTAAATCTTACCTTTAAAAAATCACCCTTTAATTTTGTAGCATCTAAATATACATAGGGGGAACCTATCTCTTTTTTCTTTGCTTCAATACTGGCTGCCACTACATCCCTGGGAAGGAGTTCATCTACAAATCTGTTCCCCTCCAGGTCTCTCAGCTCTGCCCCTTCTCCCCTAAGGGATTCCGAGATTAGAAATCGTCTTTCACTCTGGGGATCATAAAATGCTGTAGGATGAAACTGGATAGCACCTATATTGGATATCTCCACCCCATGTTTTTTCGAAATGGCAACCCCTATCCCCTTGAGATTTCTTCTGTTGGTAGAATTTTTAAACAATCCCCCTATACCACCGGTAGCTAAGACAATTTTATCCCCCAAAAACTCTAGAACTTCATTTTTTTCATTAGTTCCTATGACACCGACTGCTTTTTCATCGAATATCAATAGGTCTAATATCTCAACCTCTGAATAAACAGTTATATTCTTTCTTCTTTTCATCTTTTCTGCCAGTGTCAAAAAAACATGTTTTCCGGTTTGATCGTTAGAGTATAAAATTCTCCTCTTAGAGTGGGCAGCCTCCCTGGTATACAACAGATTCCCGTCCTCACCCCTGTTAAAAGGAACTCCCATGGAAACCAATTTTTTTATATTTTTATCCGCCTCTTCGGCTATCAGTTTCACCGTTTCCAGATTATTTTCATTTCCCCCTGCATAGAGAGTGTCCTCAATAAAAGACTCCCTGTCCTCTTTTCCTCTGACTGTGGTTATCCCACCCTGGGCTAAATATGTATTACAGCTCTCTAGTTTATCGTTAGTAATTATTGCAACCTTTAAATCACTGCTGATATTAAGGGCTGTATAGATTCCTGCTATCCCACTTCCACAAACTATTACATCATAATTCATATCTACCCTCCTGCATATTTATGCATATTTAGAAGGGAAACCTTAGCTTTTGTTATAAGCTCCTCATCCATTATTACCTCACCTTTCTCATCCTCCAAGGCATCTATAATCGTCTCTACAAACACCCTTTTCATAGGAGAACATACCATATATGGAAAATAAAAACTCTTCTCGGGACTGTCTTTTTTCAGCTGATGCTGGATTCCTCTTTCTGTCACCACAATAAACTCTTTATTGGGAGAAGTTTTAGCGTAGTTCAATATTCCGGCTGTACTTCCCACATAGGTGGAGATATCTCTTATCTCTTTCTGGCACTCTGGATGAGCTAAAATCTCTATCTCTCCGCGTTCCTCTATCAATTTCTTTATGTTTTCCAGAGTTACCTTATGATGCACATTACACTGACCATCAAATGGGATGATTTTTTTATCTGTCTGTTCTGCTACATATGAAGCCAAATTTTGATCCGGTACAAATATTATCTCCTCAGCATCTATATTTTCAGCAATTTTTAGAGCAGAAGAAGAGGTACAGCAGGCATCTGACACAGCTTTTACCTCACTGGACGAGTTTATATAGGTTATTACTTTAGCATTGGGATGATTTTTTTTCATCTCCAGTACCAATCCAGGGGTAGCCTGGTGCTCCATACAGCAGGTAGCATCTCCATGAACCGGAAATAATACTTTCTTTTCAGGAGAAAGAATCTTAGCACTTTCAGCCATAAATTTTACGCCACAGTATACGATTATATCAGCATCACTGTCCCTTCCCACCTCACTTAGATAATAAGAATCTCCTACATAGTCAGCAACATCCTGTACATCTGCATTTTGATAATAATGTGCCAGAATTATTGCATTTTTCTCTTTTTTCAATTTCTTTAACTTCTCTAATTGATTCATATCGTCCCCCATTTTTTTTAGTTTAAAATGTGTCTACAACTTAAAGTCTATTACCTTTTCCCAATAATTTCAAGGGGTAAAAGACAACTAAAAACACAAGTTATTTTTTTCTCAATAGACTGAGGAGGATTAAAATCATTTTTCTTGTAACATAAGACTTATAAGTCATATTAGTGAAAATTTTAACTTATATCGAAATTTTATTTAAAATAAAAAATTCCCGATTATTTTCATAACCGGGAGTAATCTTAATTTTTTTTATTTTTTTACCATGAAACATATTTTTTTAAGTTTTTATTATTTTTAAATTAATCTCTGTATATCATACCTTTATTTATCTCTTCTAAACTTCCGGCACCTGTCAGTATCATGGCTTGATACAGCTGGTTTTTCAGAGTTTCCAAAGTTAATTTGACTCCTTCCCTTCTGCCTCCTACACTTCCCCAGATAACAGGTCTTCCTGCCAATACACAGTGGGCTCCCAGGGCCAAAAATTTTACTATGTCCATTCCTTCCCTTACTCCTCCATCGGCTATTACTAACATCTTATCTCCTACAGCTGCAGATATTTCAGCCAGAGTTTCCACAGAACTTATCGTACCATTCAGCACACGGCCTCCATGGTTCGATACTATGATCCCTGCTACTCCTGCTTCCATGGCTATCTTTGCTTCCTCTACACTGAGAATTCCCTTTAATATAAATGGTAACTTAGTTGAATTCACCAACTCCTTTAATTCATCCACTGATTTTGGCCCTACAGGCTGCCCCATGGTATTCATAACCAATAATCCGGCTCCGTCTACATCTACTCCTACAGCCAGTGCCCCTGCTTCCTCTGCCATCCTTATTCTTTTTATAATCTCAGAATTTTCACGGGGTTTTATGATAGCCACACCATTACCCTCCACTTTTTTTATAGCTTCTATCCCCCACCTATAAAAATCCGGATTTCCACCATCACCTATCATAGCGATAGTTCCGCATTCTAAACTTCCGTTTACGATGTCATCGATATAATCTTCCTCTTCTACGGCTCCTCCGGCATTATAGTTTAATCCCGTTATAGGAGCTACCATTACAGGGCTGGAAAGCACCTTCCCTAAAAAATTAAATTTAACATCCGGATCCTTGGCATCGTGTAATGTTTTCATCATAACCCTGATCTCATTTAATTTATTATAGTTTCTCTGCATAGTTGAACCATTTCCTGATCCTCCCATTCCCGGAACCATCCCTCTGCACCATACACCATTACACTCACGGCATACAGCACATACTCCTTTCATCTTTTCACGGGCATTATTTTTTACATCTGCTAAGTTCATATTTTACCTCCGTATTTTAATTATTTTTTTCTCTATATTAGTTTTTTTATCTCTAGCATCTATGGATTAAAAACACCTTAAATTTACCTATTTTTGTCCCTTAAATCTTACCATAAAATTATAAAAGTTATAACTTTATATGGTTTTTTTCTCCTCCAAAAAATAATTAATTTTATTGTATCTTTTTTGTTGTAAAAATGCTAAAATTTGTCGATTTATAGAGATTTTTTTTAAATCAATAAAATTTAAAGTTTAATTAACTTTATTACATCGGAGGGGGGTAAAATCAAATGAAGAGACACTTAAAGGGGTTATTTTTTGATTATTTTATTATTAATTTAGGGTTGATATTATCGGCCATTGGAATAGGAATTTTTTTAGTTCCTGGAAAATTAGTCAGTAGCGGGGTTCCGGGAGTTGCCACCATATTATTTTACGGGATGGGAATCCCAATCGGTCTTACTATTTTGGTCTTTAACATCCCTATATTTATCTTAGGTGTTAAGGTATTCGGAAAGGAATACGGCTTCAAAACTTTTTTTGGAATTGTAGGTTTAGCATTTTATACCCAGACATTCCAGACACTGTTAAACAATACATCTGTAATTGACTATGCCAAGGGGGGAAATTTACTCTTAGCCCCTATCTTTGGTGGATTATTCTTAGGTTCAGGAATGGGTTTAATCTTTAGATTTGGTGGAAGTATGGGAGGAGCTGATATCCTGGGACAGGTTATCAGTAAATATTCCAAACTGCCAGTTGCCCATGCTATCCTCATGCTGGATATCCTTGTAATGGGTAGTGGTATCCTGATCTTTGGAATAGAGAGGGGACTCTATGCTATCCTGTCTGCATTTACCTGTAATCTGATCTTAAATAAGATCTTTGAAGGAGTAAGCCACAGTAAGATGGTGTATATTACCAGTTCAAAATATGAGGAGATCCAGGAACTTCTCGCCAACGATATCCAGACTGAAAGTACCACTATTATGACCAAGAGCCGCATCCACGATTCTGAAAGAAAGATGATAATGGTTATCTTGAGGAATAAGCAGCTTCGTGACTTACAGGTATTTATGAAAAGGGTCGATCCAACGGCTTTCATAGTTATCTCGGAAGTATATGAAGTTTTCGGTGATTCAGAGGATGAATAAAAGCAACATGAGGTTGCATTCAATTAACCACAATTAAAATTTCTAAATTATTAGATAGAAAACCCCTCCTAAAAATTTAGGAGGGGTTTTTATAAAACTATTGTCTGATCTCACCTTGATACTTTTTCTTGATAAGTCCTAAGATCTTTTCGATTGCTGCAGTTACTTCATTTTCTTCCAAAGTTCCTGTTGTTTTTCTAAGTACTATGTTGATAGCTACTGATTTTTTATCTGCCTCTACCTTTTCACCTTCATAGATATCAAATAAATTCACACTTTCGATGATATTTGAAGATTTTTTAATATCTCCCAACATATCTCCAACTAATTTATCTCTATCCATTAAGATAGCTAAGTCTCTGTTTACTGCCGGATATTTTACTATCTTCTCGTATTTAACCTTAGTTTTTCCATATTTTACTATCTTAGCTAATTCTAACTCTGCTAGATATACTCTTTCCCTTGAGATAGACATAGCTTCAGCTACATCTGGATGGATCTCTCCAAAAGTACCAATATAATCTCTTCCTACGAAGATATCTACCGCTCTACCTGGATGGTAACTTTTATTTTCAGTTCTTCTCAACTGATATCTAGCCATCCCCATATCCTTTAGGTAAGTTTCTACATATCCTTTTAAGTCATAAAAATCATAGGCTTCAGGTTTTGCATCCCACAGATTTCTTTCCTCTCTACCAGCTAAAGCAATTCCTACTTTCACCACTTCATCTGCTAAAGTTTCTGCCTTAGTAAATGTTCTAGATACTTCAAATATCTTCAAATCGTTTATATTTCTATTGAAATTATCTCTGATATTAGTAAGTAAACCATACATCAAAGTTGGTCTTAATGTTACCATGTCCTCATTGATAGGGTTTTTAATATCTATAGTTTCTGCTTCTACCTTTAATTTCTCTAAAATTCCTCTAGGGATAAAGCTATAGTTTATAACTTCCTGTAATCCCATGTCTCTCAAGTGTTTTTTAGAAGTATCGATAGTTCTGAACTCTTCATCCACTACACCAGCTTTGATATTTTCTACCGGCATCTTATCTTCAATATTTTCAAAACCGTACATTCTGATGATCTCTTCATATAGGTCAGCTGATCTGGTGATATCATTTCTATATGATGGAGGAATTACAGAAATTTTGTTTTCCCCTCTGTTTTTTATCTGCATATTTAAGCTGTTTAATATCTTTCCTACTGTATCTAATTCTATCTCTTTACCTACAAATTTATTTAATCTGTTGATATCTAAAGAAACTTCCCTAGAAGCATAAGGATCTGTATATACATCCACATATTCTCCCACAACTTCACAATTAGTTATAGACTGAATTAGTGACGATGCTCTTTCTAATACAACCAAAGTATTGTCTCTGTCTATTCCTCTTTCAAATCTATATGAAGAATCAGAAGATAATCCCAGTTTTTTAGAAGTTTGTCTTATATTTTCAGGGGTGAAATATGCTACCTCTAATAATATTTCAGTAGTATTCTCATCTACCTCTGTATCTTTACCACCCATGATTCCGGCTATTGCTACAGCCTTTGCCTCATCAGCAATAACTAATTCAGAGTTGTTTAATTCTCTCTCTTCACCATCTAAAGTAGTGATTTTTTCACCTTTTTCAGCTTTTCTTACAGTTATCTTTGAACCCTCTAATTTAGAGTTATCAAAAGCATGCATAGGCTGGTTATATTCAAACATAATATAGTTAGTTACATCCACAATGTTGTTTATAGGTCTTAGTCCGATAGCTTTCAGTCTTCTCTTTAACCATTCCGGTGACTCTTCTACCTTTACATTTTTTAATATTCTTGAGCTGTATCTAGTACATCTTTTATCATCGTTTATATCCACAACAATTCCAGATGGTCCAGTTAAAGTTCTGATATCAGATGTAGGGTATTTTACCTTTCTCTCATAGTAGGCTGCTACTTCCCTTGCAATACCAATATGAGATAGACAGTCAGGTCTGTTAGGTGTAATTTCTAATTCAAAAATTATGTCATCTAACCCTAAATGTGTTCTGATATCTTCACCGATAGGTGCATCTTCAGATAGGATAACAATTCCATCTCCATCTGTACCCATTCCTAATTCTACTTCTGAACAAAGCATTCCTGAAGACTCTACTCCCCTTACTTTAGCTTTTTTTATCTTAAAGTTTCCAGGTAAAACAGCTCCTATTTTAGCTACTATTACCTTGTCTCCTAATTTATGGTTAGGAGCTCCACAGATTATTTGTAATGGAGTCTCTTCCCCTACATTTACCTTTAATAGCGATAATTTATCTGCATCAGGATGCTTACCATATTCTACAATATGTCCTACCACTACGTTATCTAGATGTTGTCCCTGCTCTTCTATTGCCTCAACCTCTTGTCCGATCATAGTCAGGGCATTTTCAAGCTCTTTAACATCTTCATTTATCTCTACATATTCCTTTAACCATTCTAAAGATATTAACATTTTTTCCTCCAAATTTTTTGTTACCCTACCTGCCCTTTAGGCACCAATTCACGTATATTAGAAATAAAAAATATTTTTTATTTCTAAATATTACCCTTAAAAAGCGAAGGTAAGAGTTATATTTTTTAATCCGTCATTAAAAAAATATTGTAAATGAAATACAAAGAAAAAATTTGAAAAATACTCGACTGTCTGAACGAAGTGAGTTTCGATTTTTTCAATTTTTTTGAGTATGTAATAAATATTTTTTTACAGACTTGAATTTTTGGTTACTTTTATTCTACATTTTAATTTTTTTCTGATGATATCAGGAAATGAATTAAATACTCGTAGATCGAAAAAAGTAACAACTAAAAATTAAACTGCTTTAAGAATCTCATATCATTGTCATAAAATGCTCTTAAGTCATCTATACCATGTCTTAACATAGCAATTCTTTCTATTCCCATTCCAAATGCAAACCCACTTATTTCATCTGCATCATAATTTACACTTTTTAATACTTCAGGATCTACCATTCCGCAACCCATTATCTCTAACCAACCTGTGTTTTTACAAAGTCTGCAACCCTTTCCTTTACAGATTACACATTCTACGTCCATCTCTGCTGATGGCTCTGTGAATGGGAAAAAATGAGGTCTGAATCTTACATTAGTTTCTCCAAATACCTTGTTTACAAATTCTGTTAAGATTGCTTTTAAGTTAGCAAATGATATATTTTCTCCTACCATCAATCCTTCCATTTGGTGGAACATCGGTGTATGAGATACATCGTAGTCAGATCTGTATACCTTTCCTGGACATACCATTCTAAATGGTGCTGTTTTATTTTGCATATATCTAATTTGTACAGGTGATGTATGTGTTCTAAGTACTGTATTATCATCAATATAGAAAGTATCCTGTAGATCTCTCGATGGATGAGTTTCCGGTATATTCAATGCATCAAAGTTATTAAATGTAGTTTCTAATTCTGGTCCTGCTGCTACATCGAATCCCATCTCTATAAATATATTCTTTAAGAAATCCATAGTTTCTGTTATAGGGTGTAATCTTCCAGTTCCTGTTTCTCTTCCCGGTAAACTAACATCTATAGTTTCATTATTCATTCTCTCGTTTTTTTCTGCGTCTTTTAGCTCAGTCATCTTAGTTTCAATTTCATTTGTAATAAAATCCCTAACTTCGTTAGCTAATTGACCAATAACAGGTCTTTCTTCCTTAGATAAATCTCTCATACCTTTCATGATATCTGTTAATTTACCTTTTTTTCCCAAGATCTCTATCTTTAGATCTTCTAGTTCTTTTACACTAGTTATCGAAGTTAAGCTAACAGCTACTTCATCCTTTAGAGCGTTTATTATCCCTTTCATCTTGCCTCCTAAAAACTTTCTTATATCATTAATCTCATAGTATTTTATCAAATTTTTGATGATTATCATACTTTTTTTTAGTTTATAACCTTCTGTGTTCTATATTGATTTCACCATTATTTATATTCAATATCCCATAGAGCCCATCTTTCACTGCTCCCGGATTGAATAAAATCATCTCTTCTTCCTCTAAATAAGGAACATGTGTATGGCCAAAGATACACAGATCGTTGCCTCTATCTTTTGCTTCCATCCTCAGATAATCATAACTTGTCTTAACTCCGTAGAGATGACCATGGGTCAAAAATATCTTTTTGCCTGAGAGTTCAAACTCTAAAATATCTTCCGTATTATGGTCCATATAATCACAGTTTCCTCTGACTATATAATATTTAGAATTTTCATATACATATGATAACTCCTCCACATCCTTACTGTAATCTCCAGCTGAGATAACCACATCTGGAACTTCCTTTTCCCATATTTTCATCAGATTATCCAGCCTTGAATGACTATCCGATATTATCAACACTTTCATAACGACTCCTTTCTCATTCTTTCTTTTGACATCGAAAATTTCTTGTAACTAGAAGAAATTTTAGTTTTCATTAATCGGTTCAGATTTAAAATCAAATTTTAACTATACTTGATTTTAATAGTCGTGAAATCCCGACAACGAGGAAAGAATCTAGATTAATTTAGGAGGAGAACACCTGTTCTCCTCCTAAAAACTTTTTTACCCATATAAAATATTATCCTATATAGATAGGAATATCTATATTCTCCAATAATTTTAAACCTGTATTTCCTGTCAGTCTCTCCAGTAGGAAGGAGTGTTTGAGGTCTCCCATAATTAAGATGTCAAATTCTTTACTCTTTTCAGAGATTATATCAATTGGTTTCCCCTCTAACTCCAAGGTATTTAATGTTTTTCCTGCTATCTCCATATATTTTGAAAATTCATTATCAGTTTCATCAGCTAAATTTACAGCTACAGAGGTAAAATTGTTTAATTTATCAAACATATTTAAGAAGGTAAATATAGATTTATTTACCCTTTCACTCTTATCGGTAGCAATCATAACTTTTTCCACCTTCAAACTATTCTTTTCAGGGATCAATAGAACTGGTTTATAGTGGTGTCTCAGGAGATCTTTCTGGTTAGCTGTAATAGTCTTAGATTTTTCTACTATTATCAGGTCAAATCCCAACATCTTTTCCTGTACGATCTCCTGGGTAATCCCCTCTTCTATCAACAGGTGATCCAATGGAAAATAATTTTTAAATATTTTCTTTAACTCGTCCACCTGGATATTCTCTGATTTTTCCCACTCCCTGATCAGGAAGTTAGCTGAATTATCCACAACCAATCCCTCTACTGTAGGAGGTAAAACTTCATATTTTCTTATATCTCTAATATATAGCCCGTATACTTCTGTTCCATACTTTTCTTTTAAATGTTGTCCTGTTTTTAGTAAATTATTTTTGTCCAGTTCATTTCCGAATAAAATCAAAATTCTATTTAACATAATAACACCCCTTTTTATCCCCTTATCAGTCCTATGGTTTTTACCTTAGACTCTTCCTTTGTAGTTTCTCTATCTCGAATATCTACGAGGAAAGAGTAGAAAAGGGTTCTTTAGTACTTATGTTTTTCTACAAAACTATAGATCTTCCTTTTTTTCTTATTTTTTTTCTTCTGTTTTCTCTAAAAGCTCCTCTTCAATAAGCTCTTCCATATTTCTCTTTACCTTGATTGTAGAAACTACATGTTCCGTATCTTCTACTCTCATGATCTTTACACCCTGAGTTGCTCTTCCGATTAAAGATATATCCTCTACCGGAGTTCTGATTACAACTCCATTTGAAGTAATAGCCAATAATTCTTCATCATCAGTTACAGATTTTACATCTACAACCTTTCCATTTCTAGCACTTACTCTGATATTGATTACACCTTTTCCACCTCTGGACTGGCTTGTATAACCGCTTATTCTTGTTCTCTTCCCATACCCATTTTCAGTTATAGTAAGGATCTTAGCATCTTCACGCTCTATTATTACTCCTGATACTACCTCATCTTCTGGACGCAGAGTGATTCCCTTTACCCCAGTAGCTGATCTTCCCATAGATCTTACATTATCTTGTGGGAACTTTATAGAGTATCCTAGTCTTGTCGCTACGAATACCTCACTTTCCTTGGTATCTACTAATCCAACGAAGATAAGATCATCATCATCTTTTAAGTTTATAGCACGTAGACCCGATTTATTTATATTTTTAAACTGGCTCAGATTAGTTTTCTTCACTATACCATTTCTAGTCAGGAAGAATACTTCATGCTCTTCAGAGAAGTCTCTGACTTTTATTATAGATCTTACCTTCTCATCTTCTCCTAGATTAATCATATTTTCAATTAATTTACCTCTAGCCTGCTTAGAAGATTCTGGGATTTCATATACTTTTAGGCTGTATACCTTTCCACTGTCTGTATAGATCATCATAGTATCTAAGTTAGAAGCAGCATACATATTTTCTACGAAGTCACCCTCTACTGTATTTTGGCTGCTTACACCTTTTCCGCCTCTTTTTTGTGCTTTATATTTATCCTGGCTTATTCTCTTTACATACCCTTTGTTAGTCAGGGTTACTATTACCTTCTCATCTGCAATTAAGTCCTCAATATTGATATCTAATCTAGATTCCTCTATTTGAGTTCTTCTTTCATCTGAATACTTTTCTTTAACCTCTTCCAATTCATCTGTTATTATCTCATATACCTTGTTTTCATTGGTTAAGATAAAGTTTAATTCTTTGATTAATTCCATTAATGTCGTGTATTCATTTTCTATTTTATCTCTCTCTAACCCAGTTAATCTTTGTAACTTCATATCCAGGATCGATCTGGCCTGAGCTTCACTGAATGAATAGTCCACCTTTAAAGTTTCCTTGGCCACATTAGCATCCTTTGATCCTCTGATTATCTTGATTATCTCTCCGATGTTGTCCAGAGCTATTCTAAATCCTTCTAAGATATGAGATCTTTTTTCTGCTTTTTCTAATTCAAATCTGGTTCTTCTAGTTATTACATCGAATCTATGGTTGATATAGTGATCCAATATCTCCTTTAGGTTCAATACTTTTGGTACATTATCCACTAAGGCTAACATAATAATTCCAAAGGTATTCTGTAACTCAGTATATTTATATAGTTTGTTTAAGATTAATTCAGGTTCTTCTCCCCTCTTAGTCTCGATTACTACCCTTATACCTGTTCTATCTGATTCATCTCTAAGGTCGGTAATTCCTGTAACCTTTTTTTCCTTTACAAGGTTAGCGATCTTTTCTATCAGTCTGGCTTTATTTACCTGGAATGGAACTTCATTGATTATTATAGAGCTCTTTCCGTTTTTATGCTGCTCTATCTCAACTTTTCCTCTTACTCTTACTCTTCCTCTACCGGTAGTATAGGCATCATAGATCCCTTTTTTACCGTCAATTATTCCACCGGTTGGGAAATCAGGTCCACTTATATATTCGATAAGATCTCTTGAAGTTATTCTGGTTGCTCCTTCTAAAACACCTGAAATTACTTCTTTTACTTCTCTGAAAGTAGTCAGCGAGAGTTCTTTTGGTATCTCTGTATAACTTTCAATTTCTGAAGATGCTTCCCTAGCTTCTCTTTCTTTTTGAAGTTTAAGGTTTAATGCATCGTTTTCTTCTATTGATTTGTCTACAACAGCCTTTATTTTTTCCAGAGTGCTCAACAATCTACTTTCATCCTGAACCACAGCTTTTGAGATCAGATTTTCAATTTTTCCAAAAGTAATTTCTGCATCGATCTTCTCTGTTGAGTTGGCAACTAATTCTTTTATTTTTTCAAATCCTTCTACGATTCCATCTTTTTTACCCTTTATCTCCAGTCTGTTATTTATAACAGCTAGGATTCCATCTACTAATTCTCCTAAGTTATGAGGAGGTATATTTGTCGCCATTCCTACTGCGATACCAGTTGCTCCATTTAATAATAGATTAGGTAATTTCGCAGGTAATACAACAGGCTCATCCAATGAATCGTCAAAGTTTTTCCTGTAATCTATTGTATTTTTATCTAAATCTACCAATAATTCCTTGGTAATCTTAGCCATTCTCGCTTCTGTATATCTCATGGCTGCCGCTGAATCTCCGTCTATCGATCCAAAGTTTCCATGCCCGTCTATCAATTCGTATCTATAGTTAAAATCCTGTGCCATTCTAACCATTGTATTATAAACAGCCGAATCTCCATGTGGATGATACTTACCCAGTACTTCTCCGACGATTCTAGCCGATTTTTTATGTGGTTTATCACTAGTCATTCCTAGTTCATTCATAGCAAAAAGAATTCTTCTATGAACTGGTTTTAGTCCGTCTTTTACATCCGGTAATGCTCTACTTACGATTACACTCATAGAGTAGTCCAAATATGATTCTTTCATCTCTTGTTCTATATATCTAGTTATTATATTTGACATCTAATCCTCCTAATTCATTTTCTACCCTCACCGGTCCCACGGGACACCCTCTCCCTTGACATCATAAAAATCACATTTATTAAATATAATTTTTTCGTACTGGTCAATCGAGAGAGGGTAGGTTATCTATAAGAGATAGAATTCAAAGAATTCTATCCCTTACTATTTTTTATTTTTAAATTAAATACTCTATTTCAACCTTATATATCCAAGTTCTTAACGAATTCGGCTCCATCTTCGATAAATTTCTTTCTAGGTTCTACCTTGTCCCCCATTAATTTATCAAATAACTTATCTGCCTCTACAGCATCATCTATACTTACCTGTAATAATGTTCTTGTATCCGGGTCCATAGTTGTTTCCCATAGTTGTTCAGGATTCATCTCTCCTAACCCCTTGTATCTTTGAAGGGTAAATCTTCTGTTTTCTGAATTAAGCAGATCTGTTGCATCCTTCATCTGCTTATCTGTATAAGCATATTGTACCGATCTACCAGCTGTTATCTTAAATAATGGCGGCTGAGCGATATATATATTTCCATTAGTTATCAGGTCTGACATATATCTAAATAGGAATGTTAAAATTAAAGTTCTGATATGAGCTCCATCGACATCGGCATCGGTCATGATTATGATCTTATGGTATCTTAATTTTTCAAGATTCATCTCATCATTCATTCCGGCACCAAATGCTGTGATCATAGCTCTTACTTCTGTATTTTCTAGTGCTCTGTGTAAACCAGCTTTTTCTACATTCAATATCTTTCCTCTCAGGGGCAGAATAGCCTGAGTGTGTCTATCTCTTCCCTGCTTTGCTGATCCCCCTGCTGAATCTCCCTCTACTATATAGACTTCGCATTCTTCAGGTTTTTTAGAGGAACAGTCTGCAAGTTTTCCCGGTAATGAACCTACTTCCAATGCAGATTTTCTCATTACTAATTCCCTTGCTTTTTTAGCTGCTTCCCTTGCTTTTTTAGACATCAGGATCTTTTCTATTACATTTCTGGCATCTGCCGGAGTATCCTCTAAATGCATCTTCAGATATTTTCCTACAATTCCAGAAACTATACTTGTAACTTCTGAACTACCTAACTTTGTCTTAGTCTGTCCCTCAAATTGGGGATCAGGTACCTTTACAGATATAATCGCTGTCATACCCTCTCTTATATCACTACCTTGGAAATTCCCGTCTCTTTCTTTTATAAGTCCCATAGTTTTAGCTACATCATTTACTACACGAGTAAGAGCTGTTCTAAATCCACTTACATGGGTTCCCCCTTCATGGGTATTTATATTGTTAACAAATGAGAATACACTCTCTCTTTGTTTTATCGTATAGGTCATGGCAATCTCTACGACTACCCCTTCAGCCTCTCCGTTCATATAGATAGGCTCTTTTATTAATTTTTCATTCCCATCCTCTAATTCAGCCAGAAAATCGATTATACCACCATCAAATTTTAATGTTTCCTCTACCTTCTCCTCTTTTCTAGAGTCAGTAAGTAATATCTCTAACCCTTTATTTAGGTAAGCCAATTCTTTTAACCTGTTTTTTAAAGTTTCAAAACTATAGATTAAAGTTTCAAATATTTCACCGTCAGCTTTAAATAATATCCTAGTACCTGTTTCCTTAGTTTTCCCTATTACTTTTACATCCTCTAAAGGCTTTCCTCTTTCCAGCCTTTGGTGGAAGATCTGCCCTTCCCTCTTAACATAAACTTCCATCCATTCAGACAGAGCATTTACTACCGAGATACCTACTCCATGAAGTCCTCCAGATACCTTATAGTTATCATTTTCAAACTTACCACCTGCATGAAGTACTGTCAATACGATCTCCAGTGCTGATTTACCATGTTTAGGATGCATCCCTGTAGGAATTCCCCTTCCGTTATCTATTACTTCGATTACATTGTCTTCCAATACATTTATAATTATCTTATCACAGTGTCCTGCTAAAGCTTCATCTACTGAGTTATCTACTACTTCCCATACAAGATGGTGTAATCCTCTTTCAGATGTAGAACCAATATACATTCCCGGCCTTTTTCTAACGGCTTCTAATCCTTCTAAAACCGTTATATCTTCCGCTTTATAATTATTACTCATCTAACTTACCCTCCTAAATCTTATTTCTTCAATAGTTGTATAAATTCCTCTGCTCTTCTCTCTATATATTCATCCTCTAATTGACCTAAATCTATTATAAAATATAGTTTAGACAGCTCAAAAGCTAGATCTTCTTTCCTGTCCCTCAAATAGATATCTATATCTTTTTTTATCTTGGATAGTTTCTTTAATTTTATCCTGTCATATTCTTTTTCTGTCAGGTCCTCTATCTCCCTTACAGCCTGGGAATACTTCAGCAGCTTCCTACCTTTAAATGCCTTCATAAGAGTTTCTTCTAATTTGAAAACCTCTTTATTCATGCAGATAGCACACATTGGCTCAGGGGAACTATAATAAATTCCACATTTGCACTGCTTATATCCATGAAGTTTCAAGTATTTTTTTCGTTTATATGATTTTTCCAAAACAACCCTTGTCTGTTTTTTTATAAGGTCATCTTTAATTTCTTCGAGTTCCTCTTCCATCTGCAGATATTCTTCGGCTGTTAAGGTCACACTGTCCAGGTCTATAGAATCATCTCTTTCTTTTTGTTCTAAAAAATACTCCTTAGTATCTTTTTTTCCAATTTTAAAGATTATTTCATTTACATAATGTCCGCCTAAAAATTCATTGGTTTTTTTTATGATAGACTGTTTTTGAAAATTCATCTGCTGAATCCAGATGGAATTTTCTACCCCTACAAAAAGTTTTCCCTGTTTTAAGAAGATAACAAAACTTTTTTTAGAGAGTTCCCCCACTATCTTATCCCACTCCGATTTTAAAATGCCTTCCTTTAGGAGCCGGCTCTTTGTTATGGCTGTTTCCATAAGATCTTTGACATCAACTAGATTTTTAACCATCTATTTCACCTCTGTGTACATAAAATCTTTTCGCTTCTATCTCTAGATCTGAGGTAGAACTGATAAATAACTGTATCTCCCTCTTTTGAAAATATTTCAATATATTTTCCTTCCTTATGGAATCAAAATAAGATGATATATCATCTATTATAAAGGCAGGTGTTTCTTTTTTTTCCTTTATTATCATATCTATTTCAGATATCTTCAAGGCAAATACTATGGATTTTTTCTCCCCTTGGGATGAATAGGATTTGGCTTCCTTATTATCCAGCAGAAAGATAAAATCATCTCTCTGGGGACCAATAAGGGAATATCCGTATCGTAATTCCCGATTCCTTACTTCTTCATAACTTTTCCTGATTTTTCCCTCTATCTCCTCTAAAGTAGGAGATCTCAGCTCACCTAAAAAGGATTTATACCCCAGGGTCAGTTCCTTTTCTCCATCAAATAACTTCCGATAGTTTAAAGACAACAACCTTGAAACATTTTTTACATAATCAATCCTTTTCTTTACTACTAATGACGCATATTTTATAAACTCCAAATTATAGATCTCAAACATCGGATCTTTGGTATTTCTATCCTTTAGATATTTATTTCTGAATTTTAATAGCTTGGATACCGATTTTAAATAAAGATAGTACTCTGGATCTGCCTGAGCTATCTCATAGTCAAAGAACGATCTCCTCACACTGGGCGACCCAATAATAAGCTCTATATCTTCTGGTATAAAAGATATAATATTTAATTTACCCAAAAATTCATCATACTTGATAGGCTTCCTATTATAGGAATATATCTTCTTTTTTTCATCTACTTTTACCGATATGGATTTCTGTGCTATCCTATCCTCATAGTTAACAAAAGCTCCCATCTTATGGCGACCATACTTTATCATTTCCTTATTTTTATTGGTTCGAAAACTCTTTCCCGTAACCGTAAAATAAACAGCCTCCAGTATACTGGTTTTTCCTTGGCCGTTTTTCCCTAAAAACAAGTTAAATCTACGATCAAACTCCAAGTGTTCATCATCTAAGTTTCTAAAATTGATCATATTCATATCCAGGATTTGCATCTTAGCACCTCTTACGCTATTACTTCTATCTTTTTACCGTCAAATTCTACGATATCTCCCACACGGATCTTCTTCCCTCTTCTAGTTTCAATCTCGCCATTTACTTTGACCATCTCTTCACTGATTATGTGTTTAGCTTCTGATCCGCTGCCAACTATATTCGCCCACTTTAGCAATTGATCTAATTTAATAAATTCCGTTGTAATCTGTATCTTTTCCATTTTTTTACCTCCAAGTTAATTGAATATTTTCTGAACCAACTTAATCTCTGTTTCTTTGAAATTTTTTTCAAAGTTAAGAATTAATTTTAATAAAATTCAGATCCTGTATTCAATATAATTACACATTACATTTTATCATATTTCCCCTTTATTATCAATTAAAACGGGTCCCCAACATTCTGTCTTAATCCCATCATTAAAAACTTTTTCAACCCTCCTTATTTGACATATTAGAGGGTCTCACAAATAAAAAAAACAGGACTCGAAAGTCCTATTTTTTAATCTTACTATTTCTTTATAAAAATTTTATCTCTCATAGGATTTTTTATATCCAGTACAAAATTTTTGAACTCCTTATAATTTTCTTTTTTTACTATTCCAACAGGAATACAGATCTCTCTGGTTACATCTATAATATTTTTCTCCTGTTTTGAAATAAATTTATATTTTGCAGTTCTGTCTCCCACTTTAAATTCTCTCTCTATATCCAGGTCATTGATAAATTTAGAAGTCCCCAGAATATTTTCATTCTCACTGATATCTATCTTAAAGGTTTCTTTCGTGGATATCTCATCATATATTTGATAGTCATAATCTCTTGTGTCTAAAGATACCCTCATATTGAGATTCACAGAAGGAATTGAAAAATATAAATATTTATCCTGGTCTGTCACAAAATTATCTGCCTTTAAACTATACGACATCTTCATAGGTTCCTTATAATCCATAAAGTCACTGAATTTAGCTTCCCCTACTATGGTAGTCGATGAATTCCCCAACTCTTGATCTAAAATATTTTTCCTCTGAGCAGGCAGCAATCCCCCATAGGATCTTATAAAAGAATCCCTTGCTACCTTGAATTCAAGGTTTGCATCTATATCTGCACTATTGTTTTTTAACCTATAGAGATAAGTTTTATTTTTTTTATGGCTCATCTTATTCTCATAGTTTTGAGGCTTATAGTTATTTTTTTCAGAGATATAGTTTATCTTTTCATCCATTGCATCCAGGTAATTATACCTGTTATTTAAAAGAACTATCCTTCCATTGACGTATGTTCCTACGGTAGATATGGAATAGTTCATAGGATATTTTATCTGATAGGGAGAACTCTCTGCATACGAATCTAATATGATTACAGGATAGACATCATTGATGTTTTGTGCCCTAACTAACCCGATAAATAGTGCATTCAAATCGATTTTGGATCCGTATTTTTTATAGATAATCTGATCTAAATTCAGAGGTTTAAAATCCGACTGATCCAAATATATATTTTGAGGTGTAAAATTATTTATCAAATATGAATATATCTTGGCTATTTTTTCTGATTTTTCTTCACTATCTCCCACTATTTTATCCGAAAGCTTTGTGACCTCAGGTGTGATTTCAGTCTTTTCCATAGATTGTATTTTTTCCTTCCCCAGCTCTGACCAATCTTTGTAAAAAGAATATACAACTTTATTTATATCCAATAAAAGGTTTACAGGCATTTCCTCCTCATAATTTAAAACTTTTGTATTCCTCGAACTAAATGTAAGGATATTTCTATCATCCAAAACTTCTTTATCCTCAACTATATTATCTCCTACAACTTCATAGTTAAGCTCCATAGAGGTCGGATATTCTATTATCCTATTCTTATTCAGAGCCGGAGTTTTAGTATCAAAACGTTCATTTCTGCCCAAGGGATAAGTATACTTAGTTTTGATAGTGTAATCGGTTATAATATAAGTTCCCGGTTCTACTTTGGGAAAATTAATTATCCTATTTTTATTGTGAACATATGTAGGCGAGTCTATTGCCAGTTCATCATCCTGCTCTATGCTTTGATTTTTAGGTATTGAAACTTTTTTATAATCTTTAGTCACAGTATACATCTCCCCCAAGATCAGAGTTTCATTGGTTGGATCGTAATTTATAACTATATCTGACATTTTTTTCTTACCTTCATAGTTAATTATCTGAGTGATGTAAAAATAATGGATCTCGCTGCTTCCATCCTCGTGGACAGTTGTTTTTTTATTATTTACCAGGTCAACTGCTCCTAGTTCAGCATATTCATTAGGTAGTTTATCACTGGTTTTAATAACCTCTATAACTTTACCGAAATTATATTCTACACCATCTATTTTTTTACTTCTATCTACCTTTGAATTGGTACACCCTATAAAAATAAGGGTCGTCAAAGTCAGGCATACAAATAATTTTATTTTATTTTTCATCTTTTTCCACCTCTTTTATCAAGAATAAACTGTTGTTGTTTGAAAGTTCCCCTATCTCTTTTTTTATCTCCTGATATTTTTCTTTAGGAAAATGAATCTTTGAATTTTCCAGATAATAAGTAGTATCCAATGTATTGTTTTTTACTTTAGAACTAAATATAGTTTTAAACCCGGCATAGTTTATGGTTTTCGGTTTTGGTATAGAGATATTTGATATATTTTCAGGGAATTCCACACGATAGTTTACAGTGAAACTCGTAGGAGAATATAGTTTAAAATCATATCTTCTCTCTGCCAATGAAAATGGATATGAGATTATATCTTCATACAGAAAATGAATACTGGGATCAGCACCACTAAAAGGGATAAATATATAGTCGTTGATATTTTTTCCATATTCCGGTATCTCAATATCAGCTTTTATAGTGTATTTAGAATCCATATTTTTAGGATCTGTAGTTACTATATTTGTCGTTATTATGCCTGGGTTAACCCTGTTGATCAGTCTGGTTATCCATTTATCTAAATCATACTTATTTATCCTCATAGATAGAGATCTCAATCCACCATCAGCTATCCCTGAAAATGTAAACTCAATGGTTCCCACAGCATTATAATCACTGTCCAGTTTTAGATCTATAGTCGCACTGGAGTTATTCTCTACAGCCGGTGACATGGGAGTACTCCTCAATGTATCACCACCTTTACGGGCTATCAGGTAGGAGTTATCCTCCTCAGATTTAGGTAAAAAATCCTTAGTAGTCTCATCTGTTGGATCCAAGATATGCAGCGGCTCACCACTTTCATCATAGGCCATCGTTATAGCATGATTAAACCAGGTTACCGGCACCTCAGAACTCAGTCTCGATCCCGAGCTTATAAGGACCACATCCGACTTAATCCCTGCCTCATTTAGCATAGCACTCAAAAGGGCTGCTTTATCTCTGCATACTCCACCTCTGGTTTTAAATGTGTAAGATATGTCATGGGGCTCCAGACCAGGTCTGTTCTTTTCTCCATCCACTCCCAGGTACCTTATGTTTCTAGCCACCCAGTAGAAGATATTCTCTATCTTTTCATCCCTTGTTTTGACATCTTTAGTTAATTCTTCAACCTTCTTTCTGATGTTATCATCCATGGTAAGGTGAGGTGTTACCAGATCATAATACCACTTAGATATATACTCCCAGTTTGGTATAGTTGTATACTCTATATGGTTTAAAGAAAATGCAAAGTCTTCCATATTAGGCTCTGGAGTCACCAATGGATTATCCCTTATATTCCATTCATATATCTGCTTTTCCTCTGTCTCTGTTCTTTTTTGATCATACTTAAATCCCATCTCATTCAACTCGTGGACATACAACTTTATCCCCTTTGGAAATGTAAGTTTTTCATAGTTATTTATAAATTTATCAGAATCTTCTAGAATAACCGCTCCTGAAAAATGCCCCTCTATCCTTGCTTTTTTTATAGTTTCGACAGATTTAGTATAAATTATATCTCCTACTTCTAAATTTGGCACAGTCCCAGACAAGGTTTTTGCTTGAGTTGTATATATGTTCTTCTCCTGGGAAGCTCCGTTTATTTTTTCTTCCAATATTTTTTTAGGATCTAATTCGATTACCTTTCCATCTGATTTAATTAGCTCTATTACAGCTATATCTAAACTGCTGTAATTGGCATTATAATCAAAGGAAAGGGAGTTATCTTTTTTAGAGGTAGTATTTAAAACTTTTTTATAAATTTCAGTGGTTATAGACCCTCCTCCTAATTCATCCCTCTCTGTCAATGAATTAACTATATAAACCTCGTTATATTCAGGATAATCCTCCGCTGCTATAGGTGATAAAGTTTTTATAGCTTCACCTTTTGGGATATAAGCAGAAAAACTTATCGATGAAAACCATATTGTCAATAAAATTACAAGCCTCTTAACCATTTACATTCCTCCGTTTTTTTATATTTTTTATTTCATACCTGTTTTTAATCCTAATAAGAAGTATATAATAAAACCCCAAACTTTATAATAAAATTGTTAAATAATTGAATTTTGGAAAAAATAAAGGTTAAAAATTCCAAAATAAAAGTAGAATCCGAAGATCCTACTTTTATTTTAAGTATTTTTATTTCTAAATTAACTCTTCTTTTCCCCGCGAACTAAAGTTCCTCTGGTTTTAGGAGAGCTATTGTAGCTTTTTTCCTCTACTGCCTCTACTTTTACAAAGCCGGCACTTTCCAGCATTTTCAGAAAAACCTTTTCCGATACAGCTCCTCCCTCTCATTGAAACCAGCTAGCGACCCTTTCTTTATGCTCTTTAACCTCTCCTCCTATAAATAATTGATCCACCAGCATCAGTTTTCCCTTTGGTTTTAAAACTCTATGCAGCTCTTTTAACAGTAACTCCTTATTTGGAACTAGGTTAAAAACACTGTTAGATATTATTGTGTCAAAGGTGGCATCAGCAAACATCAATTTTTCACCCTCAGATAACACCAAATTTGTATTTTTCAGATCCAGTTCATCTATATTTTTCTTCGCTCTCTCTAACATCTCAGAAACGATATCTACTCCAACTACCTTCCCCTGACTCCCCGCTAATTTAGAGGCAAAGATAAGATCGATCCCTGCTCCACAGCCAAAATCCAGAACGATTTCTCCACCTTTTATATCTCCCAATAAAAATGGATTTCCTGTTCCACAATAGCTGTCAGCTACCATTTTAGGAAGGTTATCCACTATCTTCCTGTCATACTTTAAATATTCCAATGCTTTCCGTCCTGTAGTATACCTGAATTGCCCCACAGGGTTGAGAGCAACTTTAGAATATTTTTTTTCGATATCCCTCTGTATCTTGATCTTATCATCTATTGAAAAAATATCTTTCATTTTTTACCTCCATCTAAATATTTATCTTCCAATTAAAGTATAGTATTAATTTTTTCTTCTATCAAGATCATCTCTAACACCCCCCCATAATAATACATTTGAAGTTAAAGGAAAAACTTTATCGATATTCACTCATTTTTTGATTTTGCAAAAAAAACTGCAGGGGAATCCCCTGCAGTTTTTCTTATTTTAACCTTCTCTTTAGAAGTTATAGAATACCTTATAAGCTCTATAGATTTCATATACATCATATTTTGAAGCCAGTTCCATAGGTGAATGCATAGACAATAATGCAGCTCCTGCATCAATAGTTCTAATACCATAGTGGGCTAAGAACATAGCTACAGTTCCGCCTCCACCTTCGTCTACCTTTCCAAGCATTCCAGTCTGCCATTTGATATTTGCATCATCAAATATAGATCTAAGTTCCGCTACATATTCTGCATCTGCATCGGATGATCCGCCTTTTCCACCAGACCCGGTATATTTAGTTAGAACTATTCCATATCCTAATTTACTTGCATTTTGCTCATCATGAACAGACTTAAACAATGGATTAAGACCAGCATTTACGTCAGATGACAGTGCATGGGAGTTCCATAACACTTTTCTCAAGATATGATCGTTAAATTTATCTCCTAAGATCTTATAGATGATATCACCCATGAAATAATCTAAATATCTAGATTGTAATCCTGTAGATCCCATAGATCCTACCTCTTCCTTGTCTGCCAAGTAACAGATAGAAGTTCTTCTAGGAGTTTCCTTTAAATCAAACATAGAGATCATAGAAGTATATCCACAGATTCTGTCGTCGTGACCATATGCCCCTACAATAGCTCTGTCTAAACCGATGTCTCTGGCTTTTTCTGCTGGAACTAATTGTAACTCAGCTGATATAAAGTCCTCTTCAACTATTCCATATTCATCGTTTAATTTCTTTAAGATAGTGTACTTAAAGTGCTCCTTCATCTCACCATCTTTCATAGTTGTAGGAGTAGATCCTACCAAGATATTCATCTCTTCACCTTTCAACACTTCATTGGCTTTTCTTTCCCTCTGTACATGTCTGTCTAAATGAGGCAGGATATCAGGGATTACAAATACAGGATCTGTAGGATCTTCACCGATAACTATATCTACTAATTTACCATTTTTTAAAGCAACTACACCATGTAGTGATAACGCTCTAGATGCCCATTGATATTTCTTTATCCCACCATAGTAGTGAGTTTGTAATAGTGCAAAATCACCGTCTTCATATAGCGGATTTTGCTTTAAATCCAATCTAGGAGAATCTACATGGGATACTACAAAGTTAGCTCCCTTTAAGATATCTTCCTTTCCAATAACTGCTAAGATAAGGTTTTTTCCTCTGTTGTTGTAGAAAACCTTATCCCCGGCTTTTAATGTTTCCACAGATTCTGCATCTACGAAACCATTAGCTTCAGCCATCTTTTGAGAATAAGTAATAACTTCCCTCTCTGTTTTAGCTGTATCCAAAAATTCTTTGTACCCCTCTGAAAAATCCATTACATTTTTTTTAACAGATTCATCAATATCTTTCCATCCGTTTTCTTTTTTGTAAAACATCATTTCCTCCCCTTTTAAACTCCTCAATAAAAGAAGTTCACCATAAATAACTACTTTTAACTGTAATTTCTTAATTTAATACTAAAATAAAGTTAAACACACTTGAATAGTACCACATTTTTACGCTTTTTCAACAATAAAGTTTAAATTTTATTGTTATTTTTTATAGTTTTCTGTCAATTCTAAAAATAACTCTATATCTTCCTTTACCTGCTCCAATGAGCTTCTCCAAAACGCAATATCTGTCACATCTATATCGGCTAATTTAGCTACATCTTCCACATTTTTCTGCCCTGTTAATTTAAGCAGATTATCGTATTTTGGTAAAAAAGCCTCTTTATCCTTTAGATACTGAGAGTATAATCCTCTACCGAATAAAGCTCCGAATGCATAAGGGAAGTTATAAAAACTCAACCCGGGTCTGTAGTAGTGGCCTTTATTTACCCACATATATGGATGCAGAGTATCTTCATCCAATCCGTCCCCGTAAGATTTTCTCTGGGCTTCCAACATGATCTCCTTTAACTGTTCTGAACTCAGGATATTATCCTTTCTCTCATTGAAGACTGTCTCTTCAAATATATATCTGCTCAATATATCCACCGTTACCTGAGTTACATCCTGCAACGAGCTCTCTAAAAGGAAGATTTTTTCCTCTTTATCTGCATCCAACAATGCATTTTTCATAACTATAGTTTCACACATAATAGATGCTGTCTCTGCTACAGGCATGGTATAGCTGGTATTTAAGATACTCTGACCAAATATGCAGTCCCCGTGATATGCATGACCTAATTCATGGGCCAATGTAAGTACACCGGAAAAAGTCCCTGTAAAATTATGCAGTATTCTGCTCTGTTTGATAGGCGGAATATTGGCACAGAATGCTCCTCCGACCTTTCCTTTTTTAGGAGAGTAATCGATCCAGTTCTCGTTGAATGCTCTCTCGGCTACCCCTCTTAACTTAGAAGAAAATGACCCGAAATTTTTCAACACATAATC
>CAZUGM010000004.1:0-7632 GCA_964619915.1 uncultured Fusobacteriaceae bacterium
CGACATCCTGTTAATAACATTGGCATCTGAAGAGCTGGTTAAGATTGAGTCACGAAGACCTTCCAATCTTTTTTTGATCTCTAATTTATTATCAAAATTTCCCTCTAGGAATAAATTTTCCAGGGTATTATATACCTCTGCCTTGTCATCCTGAAGATATTCAAAATTTATTACAAATCTTCTGGAGAGATTGTCCCTGTCTAAAAGAGAAGTTCTGTTATTTAAACCAAGTTTGAAAAAATATTTGGTTAAATTATTGGATATCTCCTCAAAGGAAAAATCTTTGGTACTGCTGGCAGTCATCAGATATGAAAATAATTCTGAATCTAGTTTTTCAGACTGGTTAAAACTGCTGGCATCGAACTTTAAAGAAACTAAGTTGATATCGTAGGTGTTGATATCGTTGTCTACAAAGGTGATCCCCTCTACGGATTCTTTACTTCTTTTTACAACAGGAATCTCAGAATCGGAAAGATCGGTTAATTTTACACTGGGGATGGAATCGATAATTTTTTTATCCACAGGTTCCTTTGACCAGGCATTGAATTTTTTTATATCTTTATTTAAATTTTCCAAATCTGTATCGGTTAGACTTTCTTCGAATCTGTTCAATTTTTCCTTCTCTAAAACTTCATTTTTAGCTAAAAGATTTTCGTCTGGAGTAAAGAAAATTTCCAATTTATTGGTGTTATTTACAAAGTATTCATTTATCAATTGTTTAATTTTTTTAGGGTTATTTGCCAGCTCCTCCAATATTTTGATCTTCTCATCGGAGATAAATAGATATGGCTTGTCATAGTAGAAATAACTTGTAGCAATACTGGTTGTGAGATCGGAAGCTCTTTCTTTGGAGTACTGGGATTTAGCCAGTTGTTTTTTATAATCTCTCAGGGCCAGTTCGACTATCTCAGGGTCTACTCCTGTTTCAGCGATCTCCTTCATCTTGGCATCCATCAACTTTCTAAACTTGGCAACTTCTTTCTTCTTTGCCCCCTGGATAAGGTAATATCCTCTCGGCTGGATAGTGTTGTCGTTATACAGACCAAAACTACCGCTGAATTTCTCGTCCACAAATAATTTTTTCAGTGGGGAGATCTCATAGTCGGCCAAAAGAGATGTTATAAACATAAGTTCCGGTAGAGGTGTCTTAGGTTTCATAAGGGTTCCGTAGATATAGATGTTCGGCGATCCCTTAGGAGCAGGATAGCTCTCGTTATGGAATTCATCCTTTAACTCTGTATTCTGAGTCTCGATTTCAGCGACCTCTGTCTTATCATATTGGCTGTAGTACTCATCTAATTTAGCTAGTGTTTTCTTTATATCCTGTTTTCCTGCTAAGACTACGATGGAATTAGAAGGAGTGTAGTATTTTTCATGAGTTTTTCTCAGGTGATTCAGGTCTAAATTTGGGATATCACTAGGTAATCCTCCAGAAGAAAATCTGTAGTTTGCCATCTCATCAGGATACATCAGCCTATTCATTCTAAAGGATAGGTTTCTATATGGGTTGGAAAAAGCTCCCTTCATCTCATTGTAGACTATCCCATTTATGATTAATTCACCGTTATTTGGATTTCTGTCGTATCTCCATCCCTCTCTTTTTAGGGTGTTTTCATCTTCTAATACCAATGGATTGAAAACGGCATCCAAATAGATATCCATCAGATTCTCAAAAGATTTTGGTTCAACTGCTGAGAACGGGTAGACCGTGTAGTCCTGACCGGTCATGGCATTTAAAAACGACGGGATATTCTTGGTATCCAGTTCGTAGAATAAATTTTTATCCGGGTATTTTTTTGAACCCTGTAAAACAGCGTGTTCAAATACATGATTTACCCCTGTATCGTCTACTACAGGAGTTTTAAATGCGATACCAAAAACTTTTTCAGGAGATTGGTCGTCCAAGTAGATAACATGAGCACCTGTTTTTTTATGTTCATAGATATAACTTGTAGCTCCTAAATTTTTGATCTCTCTTGTTTCAATAATTTTAAATGTCTCTTTTTCTTTTTCCACTTCTTTCTTACCGCAAGAGATAAGGAAAGAAAGGGTCATAAGTATCATAAATAATTTCATAGTGCCTCCATTTGTATATATTTTAAAGAATACTAGAAGTTTACACTATATTAAATATAATAACAAATATTTAGATTTAAACCTTAAATTTATATGTATTAATTATACAAAATACAATAGTCTTTATAACAATTTTGTGGTATGAATAATAGTGGTACTAAAAAAAGTATAGGGTAAAACATCTAAATGAGTTTAGAGGGGGAAATAGATGATTGAGTTAAAAAATATAGTTAAAAAATTTGGGGAGGAAGAAATAATAAAAAATATTTCTATAAATTTTGAGCGTGGAAAATTTTATTGTTTAATAGGAGAATCCGGGTGCGGTAAAACAACGATTATGAAAATGATAAATAAATTAATAGAGTTGTCTTCAGGGGAGATTCTAATAGACGGGAAAAACATAAAGGATTATAACCCGGTTCTTTTGAGAAGAAAAATAGGTTATGTTATTCAAAAGGTGGGATTATTCCCCCATATGACAATAGGACAAAATATAGAAACTGTTCCCAGTTTATTAAAGTGGGATAAGGAAAAATCCAGGGAAAGAGCAATGGAGTTATTGGAACTGGTAGATTTAGATAAGGGGTATTACGACAAATATCCAGAAGAATTATCAGGAGGACAGCAGCAGAGGATAGGGATAGCTAGAGCATTAGCTGTAAATCCTGATATTATCCTCATGGATGAACCTTTTTCAGCATTGGATCCAATTACCCGGGAAAACTTACAGGATGAACTGGTCTCCCTTCAGGAAAAATTGAAAAAGACAATAATTTTTGTGACCCATGACATGGATGAAGCTATTAAGCTGGCAGATAAGATAGCTATATTAAGGGACGGAAAAATACTGCAGTTTGATACTCCGGAAAATATATTGCATTGTCCTAAAGATTCCTTTGTGGAATACTTTATAGGGAATGACAGACTCTGGAAAACCCCGGAAATGTTGTTGGTAAAAGATATTATGAAAACTAAGATCCCTGTGGTCCAGGAAAGTGCCCATATAGCAAGGGCCTATGAGAAGATGAAAAATTATGATATTGATGCTGTTTTTGTTGTAGAGCAGGAGGGGAGAGATAATAAGGTAAAGGGGATAATTACTAAAAAATTAATTTTCCATAAAAGGGAAATTTTAACTTCAGAAACAGGTATAAAAGACTTGATGTATACGGACTTTATTAACCTGGGTGAAAGGGAGAATTTATTGGATGTACTGAATAAAATAAAAGACACTAAACTCAAGGTTTTTCCAGTAAATGGCGAGGATGGAAATCTGATAGGAGCGATAACTCCTTCTAATCTATTAAATGTAATTTCGGACATTACACCATCTATAGTGGAGGTGAACTAGATGGAATTTACAAATTTTATAGCTAAATATAAATCTGAACTTTTAAGAGCTCTTTTGGAGCATCTTCAAATCTCTTTGACAGCAGTTATTCTGGCGATTTTAATAGGTATTCCGGTTGGGATATATATATCTAGGAGTAAAAAGATTTCAAAGCATGTTTTGAGTATTGTAAGTGTCTTCCAGACTGTTCCTAGTCTGGCACTATTTGGACTCATCATTCCGGTTCTTGGAATTGGAGTAAAACCAGCTGTATTTGTTTTGTTTTTATATGCATTGCTGCCGATTATCATGAATACCTATATAGGTCTTACAGAGGTGGAGGACTTTTTAATTGAAAGTGCAACAGGTATAGGGATGAGCAATAAACAGATCCTGCTCAGAATTAAACTACCCCTGGCTATTCCCGTTATGATGGGTGGGATCAAAGTATCTACAGTTGCCAGTATAGGAACGACGACCATTGCAGCCTTGATTGGGGCAGGGGGATTCGGCAGTTTTATATTCAGAGGAATTTCAATGAATAACAATCAATTGATATTGCTGGGAGCAATACCAACAGCTATTCTTGCTATTACACTAAACTATATAATGGGAGTAGCTGAAACAGCACTGGCTCCTAAGAGGAAATCCACTGAAACCAGTTATATCCAGAGAAACAGAAAAAAAGTTTTAGGGGTGATTGTCACAGCTCTCTTAATCCCCATAATAGTTGTAGGAGGTGTAAAGTATAGGGAATACATGGAAATGAAAAACACCATTGTGGTGGGGCATAAAAGTTTTACAGAACAGAGAATATTAAGCGAGGTATACTGCAATATAATCGAAAAGTAAACAGATTACAACAGTTAGGTTATCGAACTGGGAGGAACTCAGATTGCATTCGGAGCCCTGGAAAAAGGTGAGATAGACCTGTATCCGGAATATACAGGAACTGCTTATATGTCTATCTTTAAACAAAAGAAGATATATGGCAGGGATAAAACCTATGAAATCGTTAAAAATAAGTTTGAAGAGGAGTACGGCTTTAAATATTTAAAACCCCTTCAATTTAACAACACCTATGTATTTCTTACAAGTGAAGAAAACAAAGCGAAATATAATCTGAAAAACATTTCAGATATAAAAAAATATAACGGAAGCTTCCAGCTTGGCGGTTCCAATGAATACATAGAGAGACCTGATGGGAACGGGGCACTCAATAAAAGGTATAAGCTTGAATTTAAGGGAGTCAAGGGGATGGATCCGGGATTGTTGTTCACGGCTATCAACAATAAGGAGCTGGATATTATTGTGGGATTTGGTACCGACGGTAGGATAAAAAAATATAATCTGAAGATCATAAATGACGATGAAAACTTTTTTCCGCCGTATAATATGGCTCCTATATTGAATAAAAGAATTTTAAAGGAATACCCTGAATTAGTTGAGATATTCAATAAACTGGCAGGGAAAATTTCAGATGAACAGATGCAGGAATTAAATTATCTTGTAGATGAAAAAGGTTATACCCCTAAGGAAGCAGCAAAGAAATTTATAGATGAATTTATGAAATAAAATTATTTATAATGGCTGAATTCTTAAAAAATATAGAGATAAAGAGACTTAAGAACATGCTTTGCAGGTCTTAGGTCTTTTTTTTAAAACTGTTATTCCTTTCCGATCGTGGTATAATCTTATTGTGAACTATTAATTAATGAGCGGGGTGAATTATGGGGAAGATAGTGTTTTTAATAGCGGGATTATTGATTTTTACCTCCTGTTATAAGATAGACAGCAAGACCTACAGGGCAACGGGGTACAATGAAAGGGTAAAATTTATAATACTCCATTATACTGCGATAGACACAGACAGGTCCATCAGAGCCCTGACTCAGGGGAAGGTAAGTGCTCATTATTTGGTGACGGATAAAAGATGGGATCCCTTATATCAATTGGTTCCCCTCGAAAAAAGGGCGTGGCATGCAGGTATAAGTGAATTTGGAGGCAGAACCAATTTAAATGACACCTCCATAGGGATAGAGATAGTCAACAAGGGGTACAAGAAAACAGTTGTAGATTTAGATCTGGAAAATGAGGTTAAAAATATAGCTAACAGGGAATTTTATCCCTATGAGGACTATCAAATAAAAAAAATAGGAAGACTTCTTCAGGATCTGGTGAAGGAATATAAGATATCTCCTAAAAATATATTGGGACATTCGGATATAGCACCTACGAGAAAACAGGATCCGGGGCCTATGTTTCCGTGGAAACGGTTATATAGGGAATATGGTGTAGGAGCCTGGTATGAGATGGCAGACTTTCATAAATTTTACGATGAAGATTTGTATAAAAAATATAGTATAGCAGATATTCAGATGGAGCTTAGGAGATATGGGTACGGGATAAAAATAACCGGGGAAAATGACGGGGAAACTATAAAGGTTATAGGAGCGTTTCAGGCTCATTTCAGGCCGGCCAGAGTAACAGGACAGATGGATTTGGAGACCTTTGCAATCTTAAAAGCACTCAATAAAAAATATAGCTAGTGGAAGGTCAAAAAATGGTGGTGAATAAAATAAATTATATAAGATCTTCTTGTTCTTGGAATGTGTGCAACTGGGAATAAAAATAATTTAATGATAATTAGATACTTCGATGACTGAGGTCGACGTCATCGCATTTCAGGGTTTTTATTCATGGAAAAAAAATGATAAATATGGTAAAATGAGCAGATATTATAAGGAATTTAAGGGAGGATCAGGGGCTGAGATGGAAACTAATAAATTGATAATAAATGGGATATTTTATGTGATACTTACGACTTTTTTTATTTTCTTATGGTTAAAGGAGAAAAAAGTCGTGGCAAAGATAAAGGTTTACAGAGACAGATTTTCAGAATTTATAATAAAAAAGCTAAACATAAGATCTAAAGGCGGAAAAATAGGGATAAGAAAAACTGTTAACTTCACTGAAGCAATAGGATCAGCGGTAATCTTAGTACTTATAATTCAAAAATTTTATTTAGGGAATTTTTTAGTGCCTACAGGATCTATGATCCCGACTATTGTTCCAAAGGACAGGTTGTTTGGAAATATGGTGATCTATAAGTTTACCGAGCCTTCAAGGGAAGATATAATTGTATTCAAGGAGCCGGTACAAAATAAAGTACTGTATACAAAGAGACTTATGGGACTGCCTGGAGAAACTGTAGAGATCTATGGTGAAAGGCTGGTAATAGATGGAAAACAGGTATCTGACAGAAGGTACTCTAATTTAGGAAAATTAGATTATAATCAGTGGATAATTCCCAAAAAATCAGATAAACTGACTATAGTTCCCATGGAAAATTACAGTGAGGAATTTAAACAAAAAAATGTAGATATAGCTGAAGTTCAAAAATATCTATTGGATAAACCAGGAGCTCTTTCCCAGGTATTGCCAGATGTAGAAT
Source organism: uncultured Fusobacteriaceae bacterium (assembly GCA_964619915.1). Classification (GTDB taxonomy): domain Bacteria; phylum Fusobacteriota; class Fusobacteriia; order Fusobacteriales; family Fusobacteriaceae; genus Psychrilyobacter. Next base: position 6,861 of record CAZUGM010000004.1, read on the forward strand.
TTTATATAAATGGTAAAAAGACAGGGATGATACTGGACTATATCCATGATAAAGAGGTAGTGGAAAAGCTGTTAGTCGGAGAAACTGTAGAAACTACTATACCTGAGGATTATTTCCTGGCATTAGGAGATAACACCGACGGAAGTTCTGATTCTAGATTTTGGGGCTTTGTAGCTCAGCACAGGATTAAAGGGAAAGCTTTTGTTAGATTTTGGCCGTTGAATAGGATCGGATTGTTAAAGTAAAAAAATAATAGGAGCACGAAAAAAATGATAGATATAAGAGAGATAGAAGAGAATGATTTGATAGACCTTTTTGATATAGAGCAAATCTCCTTTAAGAACAGTTACAGGATCTCAACTTTGGCTGATATGTATGGAAAACCATCTTATAAATTTCTCGGGATATTTAACAGGAACAGGCTGGCAGGTTATATTATATTACTCGACAGCATAGATATATACGAGGTGATAAAGATAGCTGTTTCTCCTAACTACAGGAAAAGGGGAATGGGGAAAAAACTTCTCGCTTATGTCTTGGAAAATCTGGATAAAAATCTGATGTTAGAGGTCAGGGTATCCAATGAACCGGCCATCAGCCTATACGAAGGTCTGGGATTTAAAAAGATCAATATCCGAAAGGGATATTATGGAGATACAGGGGAACGCTCATCCGACAACCTCACCTCTACCGTGTCTGCTCCGCCGACAACATGATTGTTCGTAACGATATATCCGTCTTTCGAGACAATTACGCCGGAGCCCAGAGCCCT
>CAZUGM010000004.1:7642-27158 GCA_964619915.1 uncultured Fusobacteriaceae bacterium
CTGGGATTTAAAAAGATCAATATCCGAAAGGGATATTATGGAGATACAGGGGAAGACGGCATAGTTTATCTGTTTGAGATTAAAGAAAAATAAGAGAGAGGGATTTATGGAATATAAGTTTATAAAGGATAGAGATATAATAGAGTTTGCAGAAAAACATCTGCATCTTTCATATTCTGCTGAAAAAGAAGTAGGAGAATTTTTTAAGGAATTAAAAAATATAAAGGGTATAAATTTTTTAGAATTTATAGAAAAACTGGAGATAGAATTAAACAATAACAGAAAGCACGACACAATGAAATTTTTGAAGATCATAAGGGAATATAGAAACCCTGTTATGAGTAAGGCTATGAATAAAGTTAAAGGGCTTTCAAATTCAGTAAAAAAGAAGGGATTAACAGTGGACGTTCCTAAAAATTTAGAGGGAGATACACTGACTTTAACCTGGGCAATAAAATCAGCAGAAGATGTAGAAAAGATGATAGTCCACCTGGAGAAAAAAAAGGAAGACATAAAGAATTTAATAACTACCATAAAATGTGGTGGATAAAAATATATTAGGAGATGAAGAGAAGAATGATGAATGTATATTCAAACCCGTTAGTAGAGAGATATGGATCTAAAGAGATGTTAGAAAACTTTTCACCGAATAAGAAATTTTCAAGCTGGAGAAGGCTATGGATTGCCTTGGCAGAATCAGAAAAAGAATTAGGATTGAATATAACCGATGAACAAATAGCAGAGATGAAAAAATATGTGAACGATATCAACTATGATGTTGCAGCAGCAAGAGAATTAGAGGTAAGACATGATGTTATGGCCCATGTACATGCATTTGGTGTGCAGGCACCGTCAGCAGCACCAATTATCCATTTAGGAGCGACTTCTGCTTACGTTGGAGACAACACAGATTTAATTCAAATAAAAGATGGATATGAGATCTTAAAGAAGAAATTTGTAAACGTATTTAAAAATATGTCTGATTTCGCAATGGAATATAAAGACCTTCCTACCCTTGGATTTACACACTTCCAAGCTGCACAACTTACTACAGTAGGAAAGAGAACTACATTATGGTTACAGAGTTTAATGTTGGATTTCGAAGAGTTAGAATTCAGAATGGAAAATATGAGATTTAGAGGAGTGAAGGGAACAACTGGAACTCAGGCTAGTTTCGAAGAGTTATTCAACGGAGATTATGACAAGGTAAAGCAGCTTGATATGATGGTTTCTGAAAAATTAGGTTTTGACAAAAGATTTATGGTAACAGGTCAAACTTATGATAGAAAAGTAGATTCAGAAACATTGAACCTATTATCTAATATAGCTCAAACAGCTCATAAATTAACTAACGATATTAGATTATTACAACACTTAAAAGAGATAGAGGAACCATTTGGAAAGAAACAAATCGGATCTTCAGCTATGGCATATAAGAGAAATCCAATGAGAAGTGAGAGAGTATCTTCATTGGCAAAATTCGTAATAGCTATGCAGCAAAGTACAGCTATGACGTCTGCTACACAGTGGTTTGAAAGAACATTGGATGACTCGGCAAACAAGAGATTATCTGTACCACAGGCATTTTTAGCAGTGGATTCAATATTAGTAATTTTACAAAATATCTTTGATGGAATGGTAGTATATCCAAAGATGATAGAGAAGAGAATCATGTCTGAATTACCATTTATGGCAACTGAATATGTTATCATGGAAGGTGTAAAAAATGGTGGAGATAGACAGGAATTACATGAAAGAATAAGAGAACATTCTATGGAAGCAGGAAAACAAGTTAAGATAGAAGGGAAGGACAATGACCTTATTGAAAGAATTTTAGCTGATGAATACTTCAACATAGATAAAGAAGAATTAGTGAAAATTTTAGATCCAAAGAGATTTGTAGGATTTGCTCCTCAACAAACAGTGGAATTTATAGAGGAAGAGATCAACCCAATCATAAAAAAATATGAGCACTTACTTGGAATGGAAGCTGGCTTAAGAGTATAGTTGTGAAAAGAAATAAAAAAAACGAAAATAAAAAGAGAGAGCTTTATTTAGTAGCCTTTGTGCTGCTAGCTCTCTATTTTTCGTTATTCGAAACTGTAATTCCAAAACCCTTTCCATGGATGAAATTGGGGTTGGCTAATTTAGCTACAATAATAGTTTTAGTAAAGTTTGGAAAAAAGATGGCCTTTGAGGTTTTATTTTTAAGAATCCTCATCCAGGGGATGATGATAGGGACCCTGTTTACTCCGGGATTTTTTATAAGCTTGATCTCCGGGATAATAAGTACAGGAGCCATGTGTTTTTTATATAGTTTAAAAAAACATATAAGTCTTGTGGCAATAAGCATTTTTTCAGCTCTCACCCACAATATAGTACAATTGATAGTGGTGTATTTCCTTCTATTTAGAAGTGTTGATATTATGGGAAGATCCATATTGGTATTTGTCATGATATTTTTAGGGATAGGAGTGATATCTGGAGGAATTATAGGAATTATAGCCAGTAGATTGAAATTGAGAGAGGTAAATCAAAATTAAATAAATTTACGAGGGGTAATTCATGAATTACCCGTACAGGAAAGAGAAAAAAATAAAGGGGGAGAGACAAGATGCAAAAAAGAAAATATTTTGGAACAGACGGAATTAGGGGAGAAGCCAACAGGGAATTGACGGTGGATATAGCCATGAGATTGGGATATGCCCTGGCTTATTACTTAAAGAAAAAAAATCCTGATAAAAAAAAGATAGATGTAGTTATCGGAAGTGATACCAGAATATCCGGATATATGTTAAGATCAGCTCTTATGGCAGGATTATCTTCCATGGGGGTTCATATTACCTATGTAGGAGTATTACCGACTCCAGGTGTAGCATACCTTACCCAGGTAAAGTCAGCTGATGCAGGAATAATGATCTCAGCTTCCCATAATCCGGCTAAGGATAACGGGATAAAGATATTTAGAAATAATGGTACAAAGTTACCGGATGAGATAGAGTTAGAGTTAGAAGGTTTAATGGATAACTATGAAGAAATTTCAAAGGAATGTGTAGCAGGAGATAAGGTCGGTAAAGTTCTTATGGAAGATGACGATTATTTCTTATACAGAGATTTTTTACTATCTACTGTAAAGGGAGATTTTTCAGGGATGAAGATTATCTTAGATTCAGCCAATGGAGCAGCGTTTAAATTAGCCAGATCAATATTCTCCAGATTAGGAGCAGAGATAGTATCTATAAATGACCTGCCTACCGGAACGAATATAAATGTAAAGTGTGGATCTACACATCCGGAAATATTAGCTAAGGTTGTAGTTGGATATAGTGCAGATTTAGGATTAGCCTATGATGGAGATGCTGACAGGTTAATGGCAGTAGATAAATTCGGAAATATCATAGACGGGGATAAGATCATATCTATACTGGCTTTAAATTTAAAGGAAAAAGATAAATTAAACAGCAATAAAGTGGTTACCACTGTCATGAGTAATATGGGATTTGAAAAATACCTTGAAAATAAAGGAATTACATTAGTGAGAGCCAATGTAGGAGACAGATATGTAATAGCTAAGATGAAGGAACAGGGTCTGAACCTTGGGGGAGAACAATCTGGACATATAATAATGTCTGACTACAATACTACAGGTGATGGAGTTTTAGTATCTCTAAAGTTGGTGGAAGCACTTCGTGACTGTGGTAAATCTATAGATGAATTGGTATCTGGTATAGTTGACTGGCCGCAAATCTTAATCAATGTAAGGGTAGAAAATTCTAAGAAGAATACTTGGAATGAGAATAGTGCAATAAAAGAAATTATAAGAATAAAGGAAAAAGAGATGGACGGGTTAGGAAGAGTATTGGTTAGAACTTCTGGAACAGAGCCACTAGTTAGGGTAATGGTAGAAGGAAAAGATAAAACTCAGGTAGATTCAGTAGCAGCTGAGATAGCAGATATAGTAAAAAAAGAATTAGGGTAATTAAATAAAAAGAGGTTCTTTATAAGGGTCTCTTTTTATCTAAAAATCAATTAAAAAATTATAAAAACAGAGGATGATGAGTATGTATAAAAATTTTTCCAAAGTATACGATATAATGATGGAATATGCAGATTATGATGGATGGAAGAATATCATCGAAGAAAAGATCGAAAGGTATGGAGATTCTCCTAAAACTATCTTAGATTTAGGATGCGGGACTGGAGAAGTTCTCCTTAGATTAATTTCTGACTATGAGATGACAGGTGTGGATCTATCTAAAGAGATGGTGGAAATAGCCCATAGAAAGATAGATGCAGCATCATTTTATGTGCAGGATATGAGGAAGTTAAAGTTAGATAAAAAACACGATGTGGTTATATCTCTCTTTGATACGGTAAATCATCTGATCTCCCTAGAAGGACTGAAAAAAACTTTTTCCAGTGTGTGGGAAAATTTAAATGAAGATGGGCTATATATATTTGATGTGGTAACCAGAGAGCTTATGGAGGAGATGTTTCCAGGAGGAAACTTTATAGATGACAGGGGAGATATAATGATCATCTGGGAACACGAGGAAGATATAGAGGAAGGAATAGACTATGTGGATACTACCTTCTTTGTAAAGCAAAAAAACGGGATGTTTAAAAAGATAACAGAGGAATATGTGAAGAAGATATTTACTGTGGATGAGATAATGACGGTTGCTAAAGAGGTCGGATTCCAGGTAGTGGAAGTGGAAGAGAATTCTGAATTAGCAGGAGAAAGAATATTTTTTACTCTAAAAAAAATAAAATAAATCAGTAAAGGTCTCGGCTATTACCAGCATTATGTTGTTGGTATTTAGCCTGCATCAAAAAGGGAGAAAAAATGGAAAAGAATAGAAAAAATATCATGATAATATCATATATCATGTTTGCGTATATGGGGATAGCTTTTTTATCCCAAGGGTCTTTGAAATTAGAGATGGCAGATAGTTTTGGGATAACTACTTCAAAATTACAATATTTATTTACAGTATTTTCAACGGCAAGTATGATTACTGTAATTGCCAATAAGGTATTTTTAGATATAGTTCCGTTAAAGTTAGAGGTTATTTTGTCCAGTTTGTTTATACTGGTTGGGACATTTTTTATGATTCTCACAAAAAATGTAAATATATTTATGATGGGATTGATACTGTCAGGTCTGGGAATAGGAGTATATATATCTTTGGGGAGTTATTTGATTATAAATACATTTACCGAAGATAGAAATGGGAAACTCAATTTTTTACATTTTTCCTATTCCATAAGTGCGGTAGTGACTCCTATTATAGCGGCGACACTCATAGGAATCAGCCTCAGCTGGAACATGGTATATACGATTCTTCTAACCTTGGTAGGTGTCGTTGTCTTTCTAGGCCTGAAGACAGACTTTAGTGGTGTTACCCATGAGAAGGATGAAAAAAATGAGTCCCAGTCGGCTAAATGGGATTTAAAGGTATATCTATCGGCATTGATGCTTTTTTTATATGTTTTTACAGAGATGATATTTTCATATTGGATAGTAGAATATATGGTAGACAAGGGAGCATATGGAGGGGAAGCTAAGATATCGCTTTCTATATTCTGGCTGTTTATAGCAGGGGGAAGACTCATAGCAGGGAAATTAGGTCATAAGTTCACAGTGATCAATATGGTAATAACCCTATTAGTTGTAGCTCTGGTATCTTATTTTGCTCTGATGCTGGTTCAGGGAATTTGGGTAACCTATATCTTTGTAGGTCTTTTGGGGTTTGGTTTTTCAAGTCTGTACCCGTCTATCATTGCTTTAGGGACCGAGGGAAGGAAAAATATAAGTCCCAGTCTCATGACTTTTATAATGACCTCGGGATCTGTGGGAGGAATAATATACTCTCCGATCTCTGGATGGGTAAACAGTAATTTTAATGTAATGTTAACTATGGGAATAGGATTAATAACGAATATATTGATGTTATCTATATCACTTTTTTTGAAATTAAGAAGAAAAAACTACTAAAAATTAAGGACAAGTGGTATAAAAATTTGAGTTAGACGAGTAAAAATGTTTACATTTTACACATTATATGATAAGATTTTTAGTGAAATTAATAACTTTGAAAACATGTATAAGGCTCAATGTAATAAAAACGAAAAAAAAAGTAAAAAAAAGTATATTTTTTAAGGAAAAATTAAGAATTCAAACGAAATAACAATACTCATGTATTATGATACAGGAGTGGTTTAAATATATACCCCTTGACACAACCGACCAGCAGGTAGTAAAGTGTTTGTATGAAGAACTCAGTGGGAGGACATGGATATGGGCAGTAAAAACGACATATTTTATTACTTATCTTTATTGACTCAATTGGGATTCACTATAATATTTAGTATTCTGATATGTATTTTTATCTATAAAGTAATTGCAAAATTTATAGGTGAAAATATATTTTTATTTGTTTTTTTTATAATATTAGGTGTTGTTGGAGGATTTTACAATGCTTATAAGCTGATAATGAAGAAAAAATAGCTTTATTTTAAGTTTAATTTGAGTGTGGAAAAGATTGACTTCATAGCACAAAATAGAGTAAGTTTGTAAAAGGGAAAATAAATGAAAAACGAGGTATAATTATGGGAAAAGAATTGAAGCTACTCATAAGAAACAGTGTGATAACATCTGCATTGATACTTATATACGGGATAGTAACTTGGGATAAATTAGTACTGTTGGCTATGTTTGGGGGCTCTTTAGTTTCCCTTTTGACTCTCTATATGATCATAAGGGATGCGGAAGTTTCGGTACACAGTTCAAATGCTAACAAACTAACTATATTAGGATATACCAAAAGGTATTTTATATATGGGATATTTTTATTTTTAATGGCTAAATTTATAGGATTTAGTGGTATCGTAATGGGGGGAATGGGACTTTTAAATGTTAAGTTCAACATATTATTATTTGGTGTTAATGGATTTATAAATAAATTGAAACACAGATTAAAAAATTAACTTCATGAAAGGAGGGTAGTTTTACTATGAGTAAGAAACCAATGAGTTTTAAAGTCTTTGCAGGGTTAGCAATAGTTGTAGCAGTAATTATAAACTTTGTATTAAAAGTTGCTGTGAAAGCTGGAGCTGTAAGCGTGATTACGCCGCCATTAGTTGAAGGACCGAAGGTAGTATTCTTTATACCGACTCCTCATAAATTTTCGTTCGCTATGGAAATGGCAAATGGAGGATATGGGATTCCAGTAACGATTACAGTTGTAACAACATGGGCATTGATAGCTTTATTTTTCCTATTTTTCAATTGGGGATTAAAAAATCTTGAGATGGTACCAGGGAAAAAACAGGCATTTTTCGAAACGTTATATGATGTATATGATAGTTTAGTAACACAAATGTTTGGTAAGAGAGGAAAGGAATTTGTAGTTTATATATCAGCTTTAATAAGTTTTATAGCTATATCTAATATTACATCATTTTTTCCAATTCCAGGATTCAGTACAGCAAATGGACAACTTGTAATTTCACCGTTACTTAGATCTCCATCGGCAGACATCAACACTACTTTAGGATTAGCACTTATTACAACATTTATGTTTGTATATATTGCTATTAAAGAAAATGGTATAAAAGGATATGTAGGAGGACTGTGTGATCCAACACCAGTTATGTTACCGATGAATATTATCGGAGAATTAGCTAAACCAACTAATATATCTATGCGTTTGTTTGGAAATGCATTTGCAGGAATGGTTATCATGGGACTGTTATACATGGCAGCACCAGCAGTATTACCGGCACCATTACATCTATACTTTGACCTATTCCAAGGTCTGGTACAAAGTTTCGTATTTACCATGTTAACAATGGTATATATCCAAGGATCAATGGCAACAGAAGACTAGGCAATAACAAAAATTATTTATAAAAAAATTTCAGGAGGTAAAAAATTATGGATATGATGACAGCAAAAACAATAATATTAGCAGCTTCAGCTTTAGGTGCTGGACTAGCAATGATCGCAGGATTAGGGCCAGGAATAGGAGAAGGTTACGCAGCAGGTAAAGCAGTAGAATCTGTAGCAAGACAACCAGAAGCTAAAGGAGATATCATCTCTACAATGGTAATGGGTCAAGCCATCTCAGAATCAACTGGTATCTACTCATTAGTAATCGCTTTAATATTATTATACGCAAATCCATTCATCGGATTATTAGGATAAACTAACTTGAATCTAATAGATAGATTTTAGATTAAATTTCTAAGAGAGGAGGTAGTTAGTTTGAACGAGACAATCATGCCAGCAGTAGGTATAGATATTAATCTATTTTGGCAAATAATAAACTTTGTTATACTTATTTTTGTTTTCAAGAAATATTTTCATAAACCATTGAATGATTTCTTAGAAACAAGAAGAGAAAAAATAGCAGGAGAATTAACTCATGCTAAAAAGGATAGGGAATTAGCAGCTAGCTTAAATGAAGAAGCAGCTATGACAAGAAAAGCAGCAAAATTAGAAGCTAATAAGATAATTACTTTAGCGGAAAAAAAGGCTGAAGAGAGAAAAGAACTTATCCTTAAGGAAACAAATGCTACTAGAGAAAAGATGATAGCAACAGCAGAAGCTGATATTGCTAAGATGAAATCTCAAGCTAGAAAAGAGTTACAAGTTGAAGCTACTAAGTTAGCAGCGACATTAGCTGAAAAGATGATCAATGAAAAGATGAATAGCGAACTAGGAGGAAACTTACTAGATCAATTCATTGACGAGGTAGGGGATACTAAATGATAGGAGCTAAAGTAGGAAAAAGATATGCTGTGGCAATCTATGAGATTGCTGCAGGAGAAAATAAAGTAAATGAAGTCTACAAGACTCTTAACTCTATTATGGAAACATATTTAGAAAATCTAGAGTTTAAAAATTTAGTAGCTCATCCGCTTATTTTAAAAGAAGACAAGAAGAGCTTTGTAAAAAAAGTATTTTCTGACTTTGATGAAATCGAGATGGATATAGTAGATTACTTAATTGATAAAGATAGACTTTTAGACATCAGGTCTATTGTGGCAGAGTACCTAAAGATCTATTATGAGAGAAATCAAATAATAGATGTAGAAGCTACCTTTGCATTAGAACCTAGTGAAGTACAAAAAGAAAATCTAATTAAAAAATTAGAGACAAAAACAGGTAAAAAAATAAACTTAACTGTAAAGATAGACAGCTCTATTATCGCAGGTGGAATCCTTAAAATCGGGGACGAAATCACAGACGGTAGTATCAAGAGACAACTAGAAACTTTATGGAAAAAATAGTGGTAGGAGGTGTGCTAGTTGAAAATTAGACCGGAAGAGATCAGCTCTATTATAAAGACTGAAATCGAAAATTATAAAAAATCTTTAGATATAAAAACTTCAGGATCTGTAGTAGAAGTTGGAGACGGAATTGCTAGAATATACGGTTTAAGCAATGCAAAAGCCGGAGAATTATTAGAATTTCCAAATGGTGTAAGAGGAATGGTTCAGAACCTTGAGGAAAATAACGTAGGTGCGGTACTTTTAGGAGACGCAACTGCAGTTAAAGAAGGGGACGAAGTAAGAGCTACAGGAGAAATAGCATCTGTTCCAGCAGGAGAGGCGTTATTAGGAAGAGTAGTAAATGCACTAGGAGATCCAATTGATGGTAAGGGCGAAATAAAAGCTGAAACTAGAATGAATATAGAAAAGAAAGCTACAGGTATCATCCAAAGAAAACCTGTACATGAGCCAATGCAAACTGGAATCAAGTCAATAGACGGAATGGTTCCAATCGGTAGAGGACAAAGAGAACTTATAATCGGAGATAGACAAACTGGTAAAACAGCAGTAGCTATCGATACAATTATAAATCAAAAAGGTACTGGAGTTAAGTGTGTTTACGTAGCAATTGGTCAAAAGAGATCGACTGTAGTAAATATAGTTAAGAAGTTAGAGGATGCAGGTGCGATGGATAATACAATCGTAGTAGCAGCAACAGCATCTGAAGCAGCTTCATTACAATATATTGCACCATATTCTGGTGTAGCAATGGCAGAATACTTCTCAGAAAAGGGAGAGCACGTTTTAATCATATATGATGATCTTACTAAACATGCCATCGCTTACAGAGAAATGTCATTACTATTAAAGAGACCACCAGGCAGAGAAGCATATCCTGGAGACGTTTTCTATCTACATAGTAGATTATTGGAGAGAGCGGCTAAGTTATCAGATGAGATGGGAGCTGGATCAATCACAGCATTACCAATCATCGAAACTCAAGCAGGAGACGTATCAGCATATATCCCAACAAACGTAATCTCGATTACAGATGGGCAAATATTCTTAACTACTGACCTATTCAACGCAGGACAAAGACCAGCAGTTGACGCAGGAATATCTGTATCAAGGGTTGGAGGATCAGCTCAAATTAAAGCGATGAAGCAAGTAGCTTCTAAAGTTAAATTAGAGTTATCTCAATATAATGAAGTTTTATCTTTCTCACAATTTGGTTCAGACCTGGATAAGGCAACTAAAGCTCAGTTAGAAAGAGGACATAGAATCATGGCAATGTTAAAGCAGGCTCAATATAGACCATATAAAGTAGAAGAGCAAGTAATCTCATTCTACGCTGTAACTAAGGGACACTTAGATTCAGTTGAGTTAGAAGATATCGGTAGATTTGAAAGTGATTTAATAGCTGATTTAAGAAATAATTCTACTGTTTTAGATGAAATAGCAGAAAAGCAAGCTTTAGATAAAGATTTAGAAGCTAAGATAGATAAGGCTATATCAGAATTTAAAGCAAATTTTAGTTAAGTGAGGTGAGATTGTGGCTGCGAATATTAAAGAAATAAAGAGCAGGATCAAAGGAGTACAATCTACCCATAAAATAACTAAGGCAATGGAAGTTGTTTCTTCTACAAAATTCAAGAGATACTCTAAATTAGTAGGAGAATCAAGACCTTATTCAGAGGCCATGGATGGAATATTACGTAATATTGCAACTGGGATAAAGAATGAGAAAAATGCTTTGTTTGATGGAAAAGCTGAAGTTAAAAAGATAGGAGTTGTACTTATGACTTCTGACAGAGGACTTTGCGGGGGATTCAATTCCCAGGCAAATAAGGCTCTGGAAAGATTAAAAGCAGAAAATCCAGATAAGAAAGTTTCAATAATTGCCGTGGGTAAAAAAGGTAGAGATTATTGTAAAAAAAGAAATTATGATTTAAAAGGTGAATATATTCAGTTAATTCCAGAAAGTATGTTTGATAAAGCCAAAGAGATCAGTGAGAATATCGTTGATTTTTATTTAGAAGATATATTTGATGAAGTTTACATCATATATTCAAAATTTGTTTCAGCTGTAAGTTCAGATCTTACGACTAAGAGACTTATTCCTATTGAAAAGGTAGAGAGTGATTCTAATGAGCCGTATATCTTTGAACCGTCAGCAGAATATATATTATCGACATTGTTACCGAAATATCTAAATATAGTATTATACCAATCTATATTGGATAATACGGCCAGTGAGCATGCAGCCAGAAAAACTGCCATGAAAAATGCAACTGACAATGCCGATGAATTAGTAGGAAGTTTAACTCTGCAATTTAACAGAGCTAGACAAGCTGCCATAACCCAAGAAATTGCGGAAATCGTAAGTGGATCATTGGCACAGCAATAATAATAAAAGAGGAGGAGAACTTTGGAAAATAAAGGAACTCTTATACAGATAATAGGACCTGTAGTAGACGTAAAGTTCCCTGGAGATTTACCAAAAATCTATAACGCTATAAACATAGAGTTAGCAGATGGTGGAACTCTAGTTGCAGAAGTTCAACAGCATTTAGGAAACAATGTTGTAAGAGCCGTTGCAATGGATGGAACAGATGGTTTACAAAGGGGAATGAATGTAACAGATACTGGAGCAGCTATAACTATTCCAGTAGGAAAAGCAGTATTAGGTAGAATCTTAAACGTATTAGGTGAACCTATCGATGAAGCGGGAGATATAAATCCTGAAGAGACAGCTCCTATACATAGAGAAGCACCAAGCTTTGAGGAACAAGGAACAGGAGTAGAAATTCTTGAGACTGGAATCAAAGTAGTAGACTTATTAGCACCATACTTAAAAGGTGGAAAGATCGGTCTATTTGGAGGAGCAGGAGTAGGAAAAACTGTACTTATCATGGAACTTATCAATAACATTGCAAAGGGACATGGAGGACTTTCTGTATTCGCAGGAGTAGGAGAAAGAACAAGAGAAGGTAGAGACTTATTTGACGAAATGACTGAATCAGGAGTTTTAGATAAGACTTCATTAGTTTATGGTCAAATGAACGAACCGCCCGGTGCAAGACAAAGGGTTGCATTAACTGGTCTTACAGTAGCTGAGCATTTTAGAGATAAGGAAGGTCAAGATGTATTATTCTTTATCGACAATATCTTTAGATTTACTCAAGCAGGATCAGAGGTATCGGCGCTATTAGGAAGAATGCCTTCTGCCGTTGGATACCAACCAAACTTAGCAAGTGAGATGGGATCTCTTCAAGAGAGAATCACATCTACAAAAACTGGATCTATCACTTCGGTTCAAGCGGTATACGTACCTGCCGATGACCTTACTGACCCGGCTCCAGCAACAACATTTGCCCATCTAGATGCAACAACAGTTTTATCTAGAAGAATCGCATCATTAGGAATCTACCCAGCGGTAGACCCACTAGATTCTACATCTAGAGTACTTGATCCACAAGTTGTAGGTCATGAACACTACAATGTAGCTAGAGAAGTACAAGAAGTATTACAAAGATATAAAGAACTTCAAGATATCATCGCAATCTTAGGAATGGATGAATTATCTGATGAAGATAAATTAGCAGTTAGTAGAGCAAGAAAGATCGAAAGATTCTTCTCTCAACCATTTGCTGTTGCAGAGCAGTTTACTGGAATGTCTGGTAAATACGTACCTGTAAAAGATACTATCAAAGGATTTAAAGAAGTCTTAGATGGAGTACATGATGACTTACCTGAGCAAGCTTTCTTATATGTAGGTAGTATAGAAGAAGCTATCGCAAAAGGAAGAGACTTAATGAAGGGGGAATAATATATGGCGACTTTTAAATTAGAAGTTATAACTCCTCTGAAAAAAGTATTAGAAAAAGAAGTTGAAAGGGTAATTTTGAGAACTTCTGAGGGAGATATGGGTATATTAGCCAAACATGCTCCCTTAGTTGCAGAATTAGCTGTAGGAGAGATGAAGATAAAAACTGATGCTGGTGAGGAGAGATTCTTCGTAGCTGGTGGTTTTTTAGAAATCTCCAAAGACAGAACTTTAGTATTAGCTGATGAAGCTATCAATGTCAAGGATATTGATGTGGAAGTAGCTAGAAAAGAAGCAGAGTTAGCTAAACAAAAGTTAGCTAAGTTAAAAGAGGATAGAGATATTGCTGTAACGCAAAAAGCTCTGGAATCAGCTTTGACTAAGGTAGGAATGGTAGAAAATAGATAAGTTTAAAATAAAAGGAAAGGTGCCGTGGCATCTTTCCTTTTATTTTTAATAGAATAACTAATCTAAACTTTTAATCTAGCCATAGTATAAGCATCTATGTATTTTCCATCTCCAAAGACATAATCTTTAAGAGTACCTTCAATTTTAAAACCAAATTTTTTATATAGATTAATAGCTTTATCATTATCTACATAAACTTCTAATCCAATCCTTCTAATATTATACCAATTATCAGCCAGATCCAATATAGCTTCTAAAAGTTTACTACCTATTTTTTTACCATGAAATTCTTCTAAGATACTGATACCAATATTGGCAGAGTGTTTTCTTCTAATACTAGTTTCAATATGTAAACCAATAATTCCTACAACTTTTTCATTATTTACAGCAACTAATTGAATAATATTTATAGGTAGGTCACTAACTCTTTTATCCCAAATATTATCACGAATATATGGGACTCCTAAAGTGTTTCTATAATTGGATTTTTCCAAGAAAATTTTAGTGATGTCCTCGGCATCATGTTTATTACTGTGGCGTATAGAGATATTCATACTTTTCCTCCTGGAAATATTTCAATATTTATTTGTTATTAAATATACGTTATGTTTTTTCCCTTGTCAATAGAGTTAAAAAAAATTAACAGTTTAGATTACTTTAGCCCCTAATTTTTTCATTTCTTTGATGGCTTCTTTTGAATCAGTAGGGTTTAAATTTACACCTCTACATCCATTTTTTACTAAATGTACTTTATATCCTAATTTTAATGCATCTAAAACTGTGAATTTAACACAATAATCGGTAGCTAACCCTACTACATAGAGAGTATCTATATTATTTTTCTTTAATAGAGTGTCTAATTGTGTAGGTTCTCCATTGGCATCAAAAAATCCGCTGTAGGAATCATATTTAGGATTGTTCCCCTTATAAATTTTATTTTTTATAGGTTTTAAATCCTTATGTAACTCCGATCCATAGGTATTTTCTATACAGTGGTCCGGCCACCAGATCTGAGGAACACCATTTAACTCTCCCATCTCTCCGATGTTTCCACCGGAATTAGAGGCGAAACTACCATGGCCGGCAGGATGCCAATCCATAGTTGCTATCACTAGATCACCATTTTTGTTAAACTCATCTATTAATTTATTTATAGGGGAGAAAATATCGTTAGCTCCCTTTACCTCCAGTGCTCCACCCTCACAAAAATCATTTTGAACGTCTACAACCAATAATGCTTTATTCATTATAAATCCTCCTAAAGTATAAGTTTTAAAAATCAGTTTTATTGTCTATCAACCACCCGCTGATCCAAAGCATCAGAGTAGTGATGAAAACTATTGCAATAGTAGACATACCGACACTTAGAGAGGATATTTCGCTCAGATTATTCCAGAAAATAAGGTTGAAAACTTTAGATAAAACAGACATTACAACAATAACAATAAGTGTTTTAAACTTTAATTTAGATAAAAAAGTTTTGGTGATGATGATACTTAAAAATACCAAGGCAAAGAAACTTCCTATTGAAACAAAGGCTAATATCAGGGTCTTAAGGGTAATCATAAAAGCACCACTTTGAAAATACTCTATAATACGAAATTCAATTCTGGGATCGACATAATAAGCATTTGCTACAAACCATATAAAAGTTGTACAAAATAGAAACGTACCTAAAATAATGGTTGTTAAAAATTTAGAAGAAACTATGGTGAATCCACTGTAAGGAGTCATAAAGACAATACTTCTATCGGTAGAATTAATATCTTTTGAAAAAGTAAGCAATGATGAAAATATAAAGACAATATAACTGATAACGATTAATAGGATTCCATTTCCCATAACATTGATATCTATTGTTGTTGAGATGGAAGTCTTATAGATGATAAATGCCTGCATCAATAGAAATAAGACTCCTAAAATTGAAAACATTTTTTTTCGCTTTAACATCTCAAATTTGATTAAATTAAACATTGTATACCTCCCAATAAAGTGATTCCAAAGACTTGTTTTCAGTGTCTCGAAATTCCTCCAAATTAATATCCCTGATAAGTGAACCCTCATTTAAAAATAAAACCTGTTCCAAAATAAATTCCATCTCGTTTAAAGCATGGGAAGAGATCACAATAGTGCTGTTCTCTGTAGTCATGCTGATAATTGTATTTTTAATAAGGTCCTTTGAAATAACATCTATTCCATTTAACGGTTCATCAAACATATAAAATTCTACATTTCGGGCAAGACAGAGAGTGACTTTCAATCTCATTTTCATCCCTGTTGAAAATATTTCTATCTTTTCATCCAGGGGCAATTTCATATTTTCCAGGATCTGGTGTGCTTTTTCCAGAGAAAAATCCTCAAAGGTATCATTATAAAAATTTAAAACATCTGAAACCATAAGGTTGGACATAAAGACATCCTCTGTAGGCATAAAGGCAATATTTTTTCTGGTTTTGAATGAAATTTTGCTGTTATTCATAGATAAGTTCCCCTTGGTAGGCTTAACCAATCCATAGATGGTTTTCATCAAAGTGGTTTTTCCGCTCCCATTGGGGCCAATCAACCCGTAGACCATCCCTCTTTTAAATGAATATGAAAAGTTATTCAAGGCCTTTTTTTTGAAATAACCCTTAGTTAAGTTATTGATAATTAGATTTTCCATTACTCCTCCTCCATATCTTTTAACATATTTATTGCTTCTTTTGGTGAGATATTGAGATCTCTCATGCTGCCAATAAATTTTACCATGATATCACTGGCCATCTTCTGCTTTATATTTTCCAGGATAGTTTCATCTTCTACAACAAATGTTCCCGTCCCTCTTTTTGTAAAAACAATATTTTCTGATTCCAATTCCCTGTATACCCTGGAGACTGTGTTGGGATTAACTTTAAGTTTTACCGCCATCTCCCGTGTAGACATAAGTTTATCTCCTGGGTTGAGTATTTTCAGGGATATATCTTGTTTTAATTTATCCATTATCTGTAAATAAATAGGGATATTTTTTTTAAATTCCATATCTCCTCCTTTTTTATCCTAGTGTTCTAGTTAGATAGTACACCTGTTTTAAGAGAGTGTCAAATAATTTATAGAAATATGATATAATTAGTCATAGAAATTTTGTACCAATAAAAAAAACTAGTCATGAAGAAAGATGAATAGATTAATCTGAAAAATAGAACACAGATGCTAGAGCATACACAGATTTTCAATAGTGAAGGGTTATAATTAAGAGTATTTCTTTTGGTGGAGAAAAAATAAAAAGAGGTGAAATATATGACTAAGGATGAATTTTTAAAATCAATAGGAACAACGGAAGAAAAGTTAAAGGTTGAGAAGAAAGAAGTTATAAAATTTGATGACGGCGACCCTGAATGTATAGGGTGGGAAGTAAGATATATAGATGAAAAGAAGTCTGTAGAAGTAGCTTTAGGGTGTAAATGCAGCACCAGCAACAATCTGCATGACAAGTTATAAAAAATATAAAAGCCCCCAGAGGTTGCTGGGGGCTTTTGAATTTACACAAGATATTGAAATTTATTTACTAAATTGAGGTATAATTAGGATAACAAGAATCCATAGGGAAGACTAAAAAGTCAGGTTTTAGTTTATGTCAAAAGAATGTGGTGAGAAAGGGAGAGAACTTATGATATTAGGGCTGACAGGCGGAATAGCCAGCGGGAAGAGTACGGTGAGTAAAAAATTAAAAGAATTGGGCAGTTATATAATAGATGCAGATGAGATATCCAGGGAGGTTTCGGATTCCATGGAGGTATTGAAGATGTTAGAGGAAAACTTTGGTTCTGGGATAATAGATCATGGACATCTAGACCGGCAAAAATTGAGGGAGATAATATTTGAAAGTAAGGAAAAGAGGGAGCTTTTAAATAATATAATGCACCCTGTTATAGTGAAAAAAATTGTAGATGAGATAGAAAAAAACAGGGAGGAAAAACTGATAATACTGGATATTCCCCTTCTATACGAAACTGGGCTGGAGTATCTCTGTGACCAGGTTTTGGTGGTGTGTACAGATGAGGAGGTTCAGGTAGAGAGGATGAAGGCCAGAGACGGGATAGAGGAAAAACTGGCCAAAAAGATAATAAAGGCACAGATGCCCCTGGCGGAAAAGAAGAGCAGAGCACAGATACACATTGAAAATAATGGAAATTTAGAGGAATTATTAAAAAAAGTAGAACTAATATATAGTGAAATAACAAAATTAAACCCTGTAGAAGTAAAAGGGTCTTTTAAATAAAAGGTTCTCTGCTTTGAGTTCAAAGTTAAAATATGTTATAATAACTAGTTGAAATACCCTTAGGGTGTTAGTTTATATATAAAAAAAATGGAGGAGAAGATTATGAAAAAAGAGGTTGTAAGAGGCTTAGCTACTTGGTTTGGGCTGGGAGATTTACCTAAAGCTCCGGGAACGATGGGAACACTAGGTGCAATACCATTATTTTTTATGTTGAACTCATTTAGATTAGTAATAGCAGATGCTAGATTATATAACTCATTTTATTTTATATTTTTAACGGGATTTTTCGCCCTGTCAATATACGTATCGGATAGATGCGAAAGGGAGATATTTAAGGAAAAAGATCCCCAAAAAGTAGTCATAGATGAGGTTTTAGGTTTTATGGTTACAATGTTCTTAGTCAACCCGGTGGGATACAAAGAAACTATAGTAGCTGTAATCTTGGGATTTTTACTGTTCAGATTTTTCGATATAACTAAGTTAGGTCCCATAGACAAATCACAGCATTATGGATATGGATTGGGAGTAGTATTGGATGATTTTTTAGCAGGAGTTGTGGCCAATTTCTTATTGATAATGTTGATGACAATAATTTTCTAGGAGAGATAATATGGATGCAACGATTATATTGGTCGGAACAGAACTCCTGAATGGGATGACTCTGGATACCAATAGCATATATATAGCAGAGGAACTCAATAAATACGGGATAGAGATAAGACATAAACTGGTGGTCGGTGACAACATAGGAGATATTGTAGAGGCTATTGAGTATGGGAACTCAAAATCAGATTTAGTGATATTGAGCGGCGGATTGGGTCCGACTATGGATGATGTGACTAAAACAGCTATCTCTAAATTTTTAAATGTAGATTTAGTGGTAGACAGAGAGGATTATATAGATTTAAAAAAAAAGTATGATTCCCATAACCTTGTACTGGAAGATAAAAACCTGAGGGAAGCTGAAAAACCCTGTGGGAGCCAGACAATTATAAATGATGTGGGGATGTGTAAGGGAATATATGTAGACAAGATAGCTGCATTTCCCGGAGTACCCAGGGAACTGTATAATTTGTTTCCCAAGTTCTTAAAATTACTG
The DNA here is from genome assembly GCA_964619915.1 of uncultured Fusobacteriaceae bacterium. GTDB lineage: Bacteria > Fusobacteriota > Fusobacteriia > Fusobacteriales > Fusobacteriaceae > Psychrilyobacter. The sequence continues at coordinate 26,513 of CAZUGM010000004.1, forward strand.
GTATCCCAGAAAAAGTTAGAAAAAAATATCTATATAAAGGATATCTTAGTATGGGGAATACCTGAATCGGTGTTGGAAACAAAAGTCAATCATTTATTTGGGTTAAAGGGGATTCATTATGAGTTCCTGGTAAAAGATTATGGTATAATAATAAGGCTACAGACAATAAGCACCAATAGACTAAGTGTGAATAAAATAACATCAAGTCTATATGAGGTGATAGGTGAAAATATAATAGGTGAAGATCATGAGAGGTTAGAAACCTCGATCTATAAATACTTAAAGGATAAAAAGTATCAGATATCCCTTGAAGAGTCATGTACTGGGGGAATGATAGCCTCTAAATTTATTGCGGTCGGTGGAATCTCCAGTGTATTTAAAGAAGGAATAGTATGTTACAGCAATGAATCTAAGCAGGCTAGACTTGGAGTAAAAAAGGAAACTTTGGATCTTTATGGAGCTGTCTCCTATGAAACATGCAGTGAGATGTTAGATGGATTGGATACAGATGTAAAGATAGCTGTAACAGGAATAGCAGGACCGAATGGCGGGACTGAAGAAAAACCAGCCGGAACTGTGTATATCGGGGTCCTTGTAGGAAGTAAAAAATACATAAAAAAATATCTCTTTAATGGGAATAGAGAAA
>CAZUGM010000005.1:0-2532 GCA_964619915.1 uncultured Fusobacteriaceae bacterium
ATCTTTGTCAGTTCTTTTGCATAGATCATCTCCGCTCACCTCCTGTAGGAGTTCCAAGAGTTCTTTCTTGTAGTCACATTTCCCAAAGGTAATTTTTTTAGAATAACAAAGGGTAACCCTGTCTGTTATTTTTTTCAAAAGTTCTCTGTCTGAGATCAGAAGATGTCTGTTTAAAAGGGAGATAAACATATCTCCCAGAAGAAGCTTCCTGCCATCTATGTCATTGTTGGAATTATGAAAAAAAAGTATCAGATAAGCCAGCTTAAACGCTTCTTCTATATAACCTTTTTTTGATATATGGGAGATATCCCTCAAATATTCTTTCTCAATGAGGTCAAAATATCTTTTAGTATCCATCTTCTCCTCCTTTAATCCCAGAATGTAGGGTACAGCTTCCAAAGAGGTAGGTTTTAAGAGTTACATCTGCAAACCCTGCTTCCTCTATAAGTGCTGTGAGTTCTTCTTTGGATATAAAAGCTTCCACAGATTCATCCAGCCACCTGTATTCTCCGTAAGACCTTACTAAAAATTTTCCCATAACAGGAACTACAAACTTACAGTAAGTTTTCAAGACTTTTCTGAGTAAAGATGGATCCGGATAGGAGGCCTCCATACAGAAAAAAATTCCTCCAGGGGTTAAAACACGATTTATCTCTCTGAGAACCCTTCTATAATCGGATGTATTTCTAATTCCAAAGGAAATCGTAACAGTGTCAAAACTATTATCCTTAAACGGAAGGGAAAGTGCACTTCCCTGAATAAACTCTATATTCTTAAGACATCCTGCTACCATTCTTTTTCTGGCGACCTGAAGCATTCCATCGCTGAAATCAAGGGCTTTTATCTGGGAATTTTTTAATTTATTTCCCATGCCAATGGCTATATCTCCAGTTCCACAGCATACATCCAATACCCTCTCACTCTCCATAGGTATATTTTTAATAAGGTCTTTTTTCCATAGTCTATGTACTCCAAGGGTAATAATATCATTCATAAAATCATAGCAGGATGAAATCTTTTGAAACACATTATGAGCTCTTCTCTCCTTATCCCTTTCAATTGACATTATAAAAACTCACTCCTTAAAATTTCTCCTAAAATAATTATTATATAAAAAAGGAAAAAGATAATTCCCGATAAAACTGAATGTCCCATGATATTAGACCTGTTTTTTAAAGATATATTTTCAACTGTAATAAATTTAAGTTTTTTTACAACTAACGGAAGCGATAGAAAGATTAAAAACATCGAAAGAGGTAATATCCTTAAAACAATACTTAAAAATACAAAAATATACATCATTATATAGGCAAATTTTAAGATATCTATTGACCTCTCCCTTCCCATAAGAATAGGAATTGTTACTCTGGTTGCCCGATCTTTCTCTATGTCACAGAGACCATTTGTGAGAAGGATTGATCCTATATAAATTATCAGTGGTATTGAAATCAATATGATATCTTTATCTATATAACCACTCTGAATATAATATGCTAACCAGGTTATAAGGCCCCCCATGGTAAATCCTGAAAATAATTCTCCTAAAAACGTTTTGGATATAGGCAGGGGACCAGCAGAATAAAGATACGCTACCAGAAATCCTGTAATTCCAATAGCAGCCACTATAATTCCTCCATGAAAGAGAAGGTATGCTGCCGGAAACAATGTAGAGACCACCAGGTATTTCATCAATTTTTTTACCTGAATGGGGGGAATACCATCAAAAACCAGGATACTCCCCTCTCTGTCATGTACAGTATCTACGGTGTCTAAACCACTTATATAATCAGAGTAATCATTGATCACATTGGCAAAACATTGTGCTCCTACTGCTGAAAGTAACATAGCTATAAATAGATCTAATCTGAAATTTCCAAATCGATATGCTGAATAAAGAGTTCCTATAAGTACCGGAATAATAGATGCCGGCCAAGTTTTTGGATCGAGGATGGCAAATAGTTGTTTTTTAGTCATAATTCCTCCTGAATACTAATATTTAATATAAAAAACGATCTCTTTATCCTAGCATTTATAATGATCTTTTACTAGATATATTCTGTTTTCCTATATTTTTTTTTATTTAAAAAAATATATAAATAACCTGTGGAACAGAAATCAGGGAGCAATCTCTATTCTACAGGTTATTTTTTTACTTCCTGACTAAATTTTTTAATAAAGTTTTAATTTCATGACAAGATCTGCATCCCCTTCCCTGACAAGGCTGTATCCTTTTTTTATAAGTTTTTTTGCCCTATATCTGTTATAGATATACGGGAACGACAGATTAATGGTTATTACCTCACCAACACTAGACATAAAATTAATTTTCATAACATCCTCCTTTTCGAAACATTTCATTTAGTTATTTTTAGCTTCTTTTGATTTTATTTTATTTCATTTAGTTTCAAAAGTCAAGAAAAAATATTTTCCATAAAAAATTATGATATAATTAAATTAAAAAAATAGGAGGGATTTTAAATGTTTGCCCAGGAAAGAAGACTAGAAATAGTAAAGAATCTTATGGATAAAAAA
>CAZUGM010000005.1:2583-14196 GCA_964619915.1 uncultured Fusobacteriaceae bacterium
TATCTTCTTTCTCACTGCCATCTCCATTTCTAAATAAAAAAGTAAGAGTAAAAGAGTTAAGTTTGGCCTTTGATGTCAGTGAAGTAATCATACGAAAGGATTTGAAACTTTTAGAGGAGGAAAGAAAGTTAGAAAGAACCCATGGAGGAGCCATATTAAAAAAAGAGATCCCCACAGATATCTCCCTTAACCATAGAAAAGTCATCAATTTAGAGGGAAAAAAGAAAATAATCGGTAAACTGTATAAAATTATAGAGGATGGCGAGATAATATTCTTGGATTCTTCCAGTACAAATCTTATGCTCGCTGAAAAATTAGCCCAATCTCCTAAAAAAATCACAGTAGTAACCAATATGCTGGATATCATGAAATGTCTGGATGGAGTAGATAAGATTGAGCTCATTGGTATCGGAGGAACCTACCATAGTGCTTGGGGAACTTTTTTAGGTGGACTGGCCCTGGACTCTGTCCTTAAAATAAATACCCAAAAACTTTTTTTAGGAGCAGCAGGGATAGATGTTCAAAAGGGCAATATCAGCCTCTTTGATCCCAATGAAATAACCTTAAAGAAAGCCATGATTCAAATGGCCTCAAAGGTCTATTTTGTATGTGAAAAAGATAAATTTCACTCCTATGGAATATATAATTTCGGGACTATAGATGATCTAGATGCTGTGGTGGTAGACGGAAAACTAGAAAAACAATTTGAGGAAAAGTTAAGGGAAAATGGTGTGGAAATTATTTAATTATTCTAATTTGAATTATCTCAGGAAAATATAATATACTATTATTATATATAAATAATTGGTGTTGAAAAAACACATCTTAACACCTACTTAGGAGGAAATAGCTTGAATATCGAAAAAGTAAAAAAATCTGAAAATTTTATTGAAATTCTGATGGATAATCTTCAAAGCAATATAATGGTGGTAAATCAAGATATGAAGATCGAATCAGTGAATCCTTTTCTTAAAAATATGCTCCATAAAGATTTAAAACAGATAGAGGGGCAGAAATGCGGAAATGCCCTTGGATGCCGCCATGCTGTCGAGGAGGGAAAAAGTTGTGGAGAGACTACCTTCTGCAACAGCTGTAACTTTAGAAAAACTATCGTTTCAACCCTGGCTGACAGATCCAATCATTCGGGAAATGTTCTTTCCAGGGAATTTTATATGAATGGGGAAAAAGTAAAAAAATTTTTTCTCTATTCCTGTAAACACGTTAAATTTAACAGTGCAGATATGGCTCTCCTTATCATGAACGATGTCACTGAATTGGAAGAAAATAGAAGGAAGATGGAAAAAATGGCCCTAACCGATGATCTTACTGGTCTTTTTAACAGAAGATATATATTCGATTTTCTGGCAGATAAAGATCTTCAGACGAAAGGATTTTCCATCCTCATGGGAGATATCGATCATTTCAAAAAAATAAACGATACTTATGGTCACCCTTGTGGAGATATAGTATTAAAAAAAGTTTCTGATACAATAAAAAACATTATCAGAGAAAGAGGAAAAGCAGCTAGATTTGGAGGAGAAGAATTTCTTATAGTCCTGCCTAATACAATATCCAAAGATGCTTATTCCTATGCTGAACAATTGAGAACAGCAATAGAGGCCCTCAAAATAGACTGCTGCCCATCGGGAACTACCATTAGTCTAGGAGTAGCACAGCATTATCAGGGACAAGATATAAGTGAAACCATCAAAACTGCAGATAAACTCCTTTATCTGGCTAAAAAATCTGGAAGAAATACGACTAAACTTCAAAAATAAGAGGAAATTTAAAATGATTTTATTGGTAACTAAAGAAAAAGACAGTACATTAAAAAAAATAAAAATACTAGAAAATTTAGGATATGAGACACTTTATACTACTTCTTCTGAGAAGGGAATCGAGTTGACTATAAATAACAATAAAATTAATTTAGTTATTATTGATATTAATTCAATTCATAATCATAGAATTTTTACAGAGGAGATTTTAGCAATAAGAGCTATTCCTATTATTTATCTAGTATCAACAACTGAAAAAAGTTCGGCCGAAAAAATTGAGCCTGCTTGCTATGGGTATCTCTATGATGATTCAAATGATTTTATTTTTGATTCTACAATTAAAATGGCTTTTAATCTCTTTGAGAAAAACGAAAAATTAAAAATTGAAAAAAAATACTTAGAACAAGCCGAGATAGCTGCCGGATTTGGCTATTGGAGTTTTGATCTTACAAAAAAAACTGGTTGTGCATCTGAAGGGGTAAAAAACATATACGGCCTAAAAAATAAACATTTTTCCATTTCAGAAGTACAAAATATTCATCTTTCAAAATATCGAAAAATGCTCGACAGGGCTCTGAATAACTTGATAGAAAAAAATATACCATATAATGTTAAATTCAAGATAAAGCATCCAGTCAATGGGAAGATTGTCTCCATTCATTCCATTGCTGAATATGATTCAAGTAAGAACGTTGTTAGTGGTACCATCTATGATATTTCCAAACAAAAAAAAGCAGAAAATCGGTTAAATGAAAGAAAAAAAATCTACAAAAGTATATTTGAAAATCACCATGCTGCAATGATGGTTATTGATCCTGAAAATGCCGATATCATCCAAGTCAATCCTGCAGCCAGTAATTTTTATGGATGGAACCGAAAAGAATTAACAAGTATGAAAATAACTGATCTAAATATACTGAGTAAAGATAGAGTACATACTGAGATGCAGTTGGCAAAAGCTAAAAAGAAAAATCATTTTTCTTTTAAGCATAAATTATCTAATGGGGTTCTTAAAGACGTTGAGGTACACGCAGGATCAATAGTGGTAGAGGGAAAGACTCGTCTCCTTTCTATTATTAATGATGTGACCAAACGCAAACAGGCAGAAAAAACAATTAAACGTCTGGCTTACTTTGATTCATTAACCGCCTTACCTAATCGAAAAATGTTTTTTGATAACTTTCGTAAAGCAATTATTCAGGCAGAGCAAAGCAATTTAAAAGTTGCTCTTCTTTATATAGATTTAGATTCCTTTAAAGATATTAATGACTCCTTTGGACACCCTGTAGGTGATCAGCTTCTTGTACAAGTCGCAAAACGGTTAAAAAAAAGTCTCCGGAAAAATAATACTGTATTTCGTTTAGGAGGAGATGAATTTGCAATAATAGTAGAAAATATTTCAAATTCACAGGAGGCATCAAAAATTGCCGATAGACTTCTATGTCTTTTAAAAAATCCTTTTACCCTTGAAAATAACAAACTATTTTCTTTTGCTAGCATAGGTATTTCTGTTTATCCTGATGATGGGTTGAATGTAGATACCCTCCTAAAAAATTCAGATATTGCAATGTATCAAGCAAAAAAGAACGGAAAAAATAACTATTTATTTTACACTTCTAAAATGAATGAAATTGCAAAAAGAAAGATCAAAATAGAAACTAATCTGCGTCATGCACTTAAAAATAAAGAGCTAACTCTTTTTTATCAGCCAAAAATCAACTTTAATAATGGAGAAATAACAGGGGCAGAATCTCTGATTCGTTGGTTTCCCAATAAAGATGAATCTATATCCCCTTCGGAATTTATCCCTATAGCGGAAACATCCGGATTAATTTTAGAGATAGATAAATGGGTTCTGTTAACAGTGTGCAGACAACTAAAAAAATGGAAAGATCTGGGATACAGGGATCAAAAAATTTCAGTAAATATTTCAGGTATGCACTTTAAACAGGGACGAATTTTAAAAACATTGAAAGATATCTTGGATGAAGTTAAAATTCCTCCCAACTCTCTTGAAATTGAGATCACAGAAGGGATCTTTTTAGAAGATCTCAAAGAATCGACATTAATTTTGGAAGAACTGCAGTCCATGGGAATAGATATATCCGTCGATGATTTCGGTACAGGTTATTCATCCTTCAGTTACTTAAAACGTCTTCCAGTCAGCAGTCTCAAGATTGACAGGAGTTTTATCTCCAATGCAGCAGTCAACTCAGATGATGCTTCTATCACCAAAGCGATCATAATGATGGCTAAACTTCTTAACTTAAAAGTCATTGCTGAAGGCGTAGAGACAATGGAACAGGTTGAATTATTACATGCTGAAGGCTGCCACGAGATGCAGGGGTATTATTTTGCAAAACCTATGTCGGTTGATAAATATGAATTTTTTTTGGATAAATTGTAAACTATGATTTTTTACCAAATAAAGTTATTATAAAAAGCCGGAATAACAATATTCCGGCTTTTAACTTCTATCCTAATAAGTATTACTCTAGGGAAGAATTGAGGAACTCACTCTATCCGTTCATCATCTTCATCTCTACTGCAGTATTTCTCTTCCACGCATCTACTATTCCTTTTAGTATTTGTGGTACACTCATATTCTCTATTTTTTTAGTCAGAAAAACAAGGGTAGAGTCCTCCCATCCTTCTGAACTCTTTTCCATATCTATCATACTTCCTACCATATCAACCTTCATCATATCTCCCTCTACCTGGGTAAATCCCTTTACCCTGTAGACCATGGGCCCAATCTCTTCTAAAAAATTATTTAACTCAGAATTAGAAACTTCCGACTTAATATTCATAGTAAATGTTTTTGGTTTTGTGTCCACAGTATTTGTAGTTTCCTTTTTTACAACCTTTTCCAAGAAATCCCCTTCCCTCTTAAAGAATTCTACCCCTATCTTTCCAAAAGTAGTTCTATGGATATCTGCATCAGGATTTATAAGTGCTATTTTATCTTTTATAGCAGAGGTATCCTCTACAAGGTCCGATTTATTGATTACTACCATATGAGCCTGCTGTATCTGGTTAGATATAGCCTCTATACCATCTACCTCAGCTAAAAATGTTCTTGCATCTACAATACATATTGCCCCTGAATAGATATACGGTGAATCTTCTACCTTCATATAAGCCTTTAAAGCCTCTAAAATTTCCCCTATATTGGATGGATCTGCCAGTCCTGATCCCTCTACAAATACCCTGTCTACATCCGTCTCGGCTATCCTTGCAAGCTCAGTAACAAAATTAACCTGAAGACAGCTGCAGAAGATAGACCCTCTGTTGATCTCTGAAAGCTCTATATCAAATTCTTTCAAGAGGCTCCCGTCTATACCCGTTTTTCCGAATTCATTCATGATAACAGCATTTTTAGTTTGAGACAGATCTTTTAAGATCCCCTTTAATGTGGTAGTTTTCCCTGCTCCTAAAAACCCTGTAAGCAGATAAAGTTTTTTCTTTTTCACTATTGTTTCCCCCTTTTTATATAATCAATAATTTTTTTTACTACTTCAGAAAATTTATTATCTCTTCTACCTGAACAACTCTTCCAGTCACCACTACTTCTCCATCGATTACAAGGGCTGGACTGCTCATTACCCCAAAGGACATTATCGATACAATATCCTCTACTTTTTCCACCTCTGCATCTTTGCCTGCCTGTGAAAGAGCCTTTATTACATTGTCATATAAGTCGTCACATTTTTTGCACCCTGTTCCCAATACCTTAATTTCCATTTTTTATCCCCCCTATTTTAAAATAGATATATTTTTCTTATTTTTTTATTTTTATTCTGTTAATAATTCCGGCAATATTACCAGCATGGCACAACTGGCCACAGTAAACTCTGGGCTTTATAAATATCCCCATTGTAATTGCCAGAATGCTTGTAGCTACAAATCCAAAATACATAGCAGATCCTAGTTCATAGATATTTTCAGATTTTGCTATTCCGGAAACAACTTTTATTGTTAAAAATATTGTAAATCCATATCTGGTAATATTATTACTTAAAAATTTAGGTGTCTTGAATCCTAAACTAAACCTGCTTAATAGTTTTTGTAATCCCCCACCTCTTGGACAAAAATAGGCACAATGAGGTTTCCCTTTGCTAAAAAGAGACAGAACTACTGCCATAGTCATAGAAATCAGACCCAAAATTCCAAACCTGATATCAATTAGTGGTAAAATCCACATCAATAAAAATATTATCCAAGTATATTTTTCATAGAAATTCTTCTTCCACTTAGACGATTTAATCAATTTTTTTGAAAACACATTATCCTCCTTAATTCCTCAATAAACATCTATCATTCTTACAAAAAAACTTTTCGACCTCTATATAATCATATTGAACAGGTATCCAACCACTATTATCCCCACTCCTGTTATTCCTGTAAACACAGTTATTAATTTAGGTTTTATAACCTTTCTCAAGAGAATCATCTCAGGAAGAGATAAAGCTGTCGTTGCCATCATAAATGCCATAGCCGTTCCCATACCCACTCCTTTATTTATAAGGGCTTCAGCAATCGGAATAGTTCCCATTGCATTTGAATAAAGGGGAATAGCCACAACTGTTGCAAACAATACTGCCAATGGGTTTTCTGGTCCTGCATACTTTGAAAGTACCTCTTCAGGAGCCCATCCATGGATGAGAGCACCTATCCCTATTCCTATAAGAAGATATTTCCATATCCTTCCAACTATATCCTTTACATTGGATTTAGCAAATTCTATCCTCTCCCTCCTAGAAAGAGATTTTATAACACTATCACCCATCTTTATTTGATATACATATTCCTCTACATACCTCTCCAGTTTAAGGATATGAATTATATATCCTCCGATCACTCCCAATACTACTCCTGAAAATACATAGTATCCGGCTATTTTTGGACCGAACGTCCCCAAAAGGATCACAAAAGCAGCCTCATTTACTATGGGAGAAGTTATCAGAAAAGAAAAGGTTACACCAAGGGGTATCCCTCCCTCTATAAATCCTATGAAGAGTGGAACACTGGAACAGGAACAAAAAGGTGTAACTATCCCTAAAAGACTGGCAGCCACATGAGCTTTAAATCCTCCCAATTTTTCCAGTATTTTTTTTGTTCTTTCTACAGAAAAATAACTTCTCATATATGAGATAATAAATACCATCATTGAAAGAAGTATTAAAATTTTTATGGTATCGTAGATAAAAAAGTGAAGGGAGCCGCCGAACCTTTCTCCCATATCCACTCCAGCTCTCCTAAGAATCCATGTTGTTCCCTGATCAAGCCAGGCAAAAGAAAATATATATTTCAGCATAACTAACTCCCCCTTTATTATATAAGCTTATAAGCAATTACTAATATAGTTATATACTATAAAAAATAAATTTGCAAATTAATTTCTATTTTTCACAAAAAAATCGGATAAAGAAAAAGATCCCTAATATTTTTAGAGATCTTTTTCTTTAATTATTTTTTGATTTTAACATCTTTTTCATACAGCTTACAGGTGTCCCTTTTTCAAGATGAAAATTTATACACTCACAGCATTTCCCATGTCTTGGACACTCTATATTTGTGCATGTACATGTTTCTTGATTACAACTCATTTTAAATCCCCCTGTCATTTTTAAAGTTTTTAAAGTTCCTTTCAAAACTTTCAATAAAAGAATAACATATGAATATTTCCCTGTCGATAATTTATTCAAAATAAAAAATAGAAACCAATATTTTATTTATTTGACAATAACAAGCTTATATCTGTATAATGTTAGCGATTTAAGCAAATTTTAATTAAATGTTAATCAAACGTAATTTTTTGATATATATTTCAATTATTCATACTTATTCAGGATAAAATTACTTTAGGAGGCTAAAAAAATGGAACATGTATTTAATCCAAAACTATTCACTTTACTTAAAGGAGGTCTCGATAAAAAGCAAGTTTCTTCCGATATATTAGCTGGAATCGTTGTTGCTATTGTTGCCTTACCCCTTGCGATTGCCTTTGCTGTGGCTTCAGGAGTTTCACCGGAAAGAGGAATAATAACCTCAATTATTGCAGGATTTTTTATTTCTTTATTGGGGGGAAGCAGAGTACAGATAGGTGGACCAACTGGGGCTTTTATTGTTATTGTTTTCGGTATCGTAGAGAAGTATGGTATTAACGGTTTAATTATTTCATCGATTATGGCCGGTATAATATTAATAGCATTTGGCCTATTAAAATTAGGTGGATTGTTAAAATATTTCCCCAATTCTTTAATCATTGGATTTACAAGTGGAATCGCACTGGTTATTTTTTCAACACAAATAAAAGATGCACTGGGATTAAATATCACCCAGGTACCATCGGAATTTATTGAAAAATGGAAGATATATTTTACACATATAGGTGAAATTAATATAGTTGCTGTAACTATCACAGCGATAACTATATTAATAACTATTTTTTCAAAAAAATTAGTAAATAAAATACCGGGTTCATTTATTGCAATCATATTGATGACAATTGGAGTACAGTTATTCGATCTTCCAGTTACTACAATAGAATCATCCTTTGGGGAGATACCGAACCATTTTAATTTCACAATTCCATCTTTTTCTTTCAGTGATCTAGCTGTATATATAGGTCCTGCCGTTACTATAGCCTTGCTGGGTAGTATTGAATCTTTACTCTCTGCCGTTGTTTCCGATGGTATGATAAGTGGAAATCACAGGTCCAATACAGAACTTATTGCACAGGGGGTTGCAAATATAGTTACTCCATTTTTCGGTGGTATACCTGCCACAGGAGCTATTGCAAGAACAGCTACCAATGTAGATATTGGTGGACGAACCCCTATCTCAGGAATCGTCCATTCTATAACACTATTATTAATTATGCTTTTATTCGGAAGATGGGCAAAGTTAATTCCGATGTCCTGTCTTGCCGGGGTATTAATGGTTGTAGCTTTTAATATGAGTGAGTGGCGTTCATTTAGATCGATACTCAAAGGATCGATTTTTGATATTATTATTCTCCTATCCACTTTCATATTGACTGTTTTGGTTGATTTAACAGTAGCTATACAGGTCGGGATAGTTTTATCGTCACTGTTATTTATGAAACGTATGGCTGATATTAGTGGAAAAATCCCACTTGAGATTGATAGCGATCTTATTGATGACTACTCAGAGTTACCCAAAGATATTTCAATCTATGAAATAAGCGGTCCGCTTTTTTTCGCATCAGCAAAAGAATATACAGAGGTAATCAAGAGAATAGGCCTTAAGAGTAAGGTTTTGATAATACGTATGCGTCATGTCCCTTTTGTTGATTCAACCGGCCTGGAAAACCTTAAAGGTGTCATAAAGATACTAAAGGATTATGGTGTGACAATTGTTTTATCTGGAGTTAATGAATCTGTTTTAAAAGATTTTGAAACACATCACTTGATTTCTCTGGTAGATAAATCTAATATCCATCATTCCTTTGAAAAAGCTATAAATTATTCAAAACAATTATTAAAATAAGTTGATCTCTAGTTCAACCTCCTGCCTCCTCTCCGGGGCTTTAGACTTGAGAGGTTCTGTTTTCTGAAGATTTTTAATAGTTAAATAAAGGTCTAAAATTTTTCCATTATCAGGAAAAATTTTAGACCTTTTATATTTATATATTATTTAGATGTAATAAGACCCTTTTTATACAAAATTTTCATCTTTTTATCAGTCAGAGGTATATTTTGGGTGAGTGTTCCTGTAAAAAGTTTCTCCTTATAATAAAGTTTTCCCCCTCTAAGTTCCAAGTCAGGGTTACCTATCTCAACTTCTTTCTTCATACATGATGTAAATATCAAAGCAGTACATAGTATCAAAATTTTTTTCATAAATTTCTCCTTTTTTTGTTAATAAATTCCTCTTACCTTAAGTTATTTTAACAATTTTTATTTAAAAAGACAAATTCTCATAATTTCAAATAAAATAATTAATATTGATTGTTTAAAAAAAACATACTGTTACTATAGTATTAAAAAGAGTTTTTACTATTTTTTTATTTTCCGCAATTAGAGTTCATTGTCCATATTTAAAATTTATTCTTGAATTTAGATCTATTACATAATATAATAATTAGATCTCTTATAGAGAAAATTTTTTTAAAATGGGGTAATTAAATTGAAAAGAAAAATATCATTATTATTATTGGGTGTCATAGCTATCACAGGATGTAAAAGTATCGACCCTTATACAGGTGAAGAACAGTTCAGCCAAACCAGCAAATATGCTCTAGGCGGAGTTCTAGCAGGAGCAGCAGCCGGGCAAATAGCAGGAAAAGATACAAATTCAACATTAACAGGAGCAGTAGCAGGAGCTCTAGCAGGAGCTGGACTTGGCTATTATTTTGACAGACAAGAGGAAGCACTGAGAGCAGAACTTCAAAGAACAGGAGTTTCTCTGAAAAGAGTTGATAATAAATTACAACTTGTTATGCCAGGAAATTTAACTTTTAATAGCAGCAGCTCAGACATTAGAAGTAATTTCTACGAAGTACTAGATTCAGTATCTAAGGTATTGAATGAATATGATAAAACTGATGTGTTTGTATCAGGGCATACAGATAACACAGGTAAAAACTCTTACAACATGAGTTTATCTAAAAATAGAGCAGACAGTGTTGTAAAATACCTTAAATCAAGAGGAGTACAAGGAACTAGAATCACAAGCCAAGGTTTAGGGTCGAAATATCCTGCAGCTTCTAATTCTACTTCAAAAGGAAGAGAAAGTAATAGAAGAGTCGAAATAGAGATCATAGCAAAAAAAGGCTAATTTTCTGTAGATTCTTAAGAATAAATAAAGGTCTGAAACTTTTCCATTCTCAGGAAAAATTTCAGACCTTTTATCCTTGCTATCTTTATTATTATTTCACCGGTTTCAATTTAGCCGTAAAATGTCTTAAGATCTTTGGTTCCTCCTCAATCTCATACCCATTTATTTCATTTCTTCTCTTATAGATATTGATCAGTGCTTTAGCCACTACATCCATATGATTATTAGTATATACCCTTCTAGGAATAGTTAACCTCAGTAATTCTAAAGCAGATTCCAACTGCTTTCCTGTATCGGGGTCATTTCCCAATAAAAATGATCCAATCTCTACACCTCTGACACCGGCTTCCCTGTATAATTCTACACAGAGTGCCTGAGCAGGAAAATTATAATATGGAATATGAGGAAGAAACTTCTTAGCATCCACAAAAACTGCATGACCTCCTACAGGATTTTGTATGGGAACTCCTCCTTCCGATAACAGTTTCCCGAGGTATTCAACCTGCCCTATTCTCGAGGCCAGATATGACTCCTCTATAACTTCATTGAATCCAACGGCTAAAGCATCCATATCTCTGCCGGAAAGACCTCCATAGGTAGGAAATCCTTCAATGGGAACAACCATAGCCCTCACCCCATTAAATAGTTCCAAGTCCTCCTTTATGGCGATCAGCCCCCCCATATTTACAATCCCGTCTTTTTTAGCACTCATGGTAATGGCATCTCCATAGGAAAAAACTTCCCGTACAATCTCCAAGATGGAACAATGCCCATACTCTTTCTCTCTTTTTTTGATAAAAGAAGCAGTCTCTGCAAACCTGGCAGAATCAAAGATTATTTTTATCCCATATCTATCAGCTATTTTCTTGGTTTCTTTTATATTTTTTAAGGAAACAGGCTGTCCTCCTGCACTGTTACAGGTAATAGTAATTATGATAAATGCGATATTTTCTGAACCTTTTTCTAGTATTATTTTTTCTAGGCGATCATTATCCATATTCCCCTTAAAGGGATGATTGAGAGCAGTATC
>CAZUGM010000005.1:14218-25622 GCA_964619915.1 uncultured Fusobacteriaceae bacterium
ATTAGATATACTATACTGTCCTTTTTTTATCAAAAGCGGAAACAGTACATTCTCCGCTCCCCTTCCCTGATGGGTCGGAACAAAATATTTATAACCTGTAATATTTTGAACTGATTTTTCCAGCCGGTAAAAACTCCTGCTTCCTGCATAGGATTCATCCCCTAACATCAATGCTGACCATTGATGATCACTCATGGCTCCAGTTCCGGAATCAGTGAGGAGATCTATAAAGATATCTTCGGCCTTTAATCCAAATTGATTATAGCCTACTTCCACTATTCTTTTTTCCCTTTCTTCTTTAGAGATAAGACTAATTTTTTCCACCATTTTTATCTTGTACGGTTCGGCTAACGTCGAGTATTTACACATATTTTCCCTCCTAGAATATTTTATTAAAAGTTATTTCAGATCTTTGTATCATACCGAATATATTCGACATTTTATCTGCCTATCCTTTATTATCCCAACGACTCCTTTCTTACTCAAAATTACCAAATATATTCTAAAAATCAATTGCAAAAAAAAAGCAATGTGACGTTATATCCAATTAGTCGAAATAAAAAAATAAGTTCATCTACCATAGGCAGACAAACTTATTTTTTATTTTAAAATATTCTACAGCCTTCCATCTATATTAAAAAATGGAAAAACCGGGAAGAATCCATTTTTTGCAAAATTAATCAATCCCACTTGAAGACCCTGTAAATTATTGGTGAAATTAACAAATCCCAGTTGGAAAACTGTTTTTTCTGCATAATTTACAAAACCGATATCAACTGTAGATTCTCCCTGGTTAAAGTTGATTCCTCCCAGGTTAATAACTGATTTTTTCTGGTTAAAGTTAATAAACCCCCACTGTAAGCCTGTAAAATTATTGGTATAGTTAACACCACCCAAAACTACACCTGTAGACTGTCCCAAATGGATATTTGCTATTCCTAATCCTACCCCTGTAAATGAATTATTCACCTTATTAGCTCCAATCCAAAACGGACTTAATTGAACCCCAGTAAAATTATTGGTTTCACCCAATGCCAAAATATTTATATCCAAACCAGTCATATTTGTATTTTTACCATAGAGTAAGTTAAGTCTTACTCCTTTTACACTTTGATCTGCCGGGATATTATTCCCCGGTACTCCCAGCTGAAATGGAGTCTCTGCAAAGGTCATAGTAGAAATCAAAAATATCATTCCCAGTAAATTTTTAATTCTTTTCATATTTGTCCTCCTAATTTTATATTTTAAATATTGTACTACGTATTAAAAAAAAATTACAGGTTATCCATATAAAAAAGTGCCCCTATTAATTTAGAGACACCTTTAAAAATTTTAGTTTTAGAATATTCTTCCATCGATATTAAAGAATGGGAATATTGGTAAGAACCCAGTTTTAGCCATGTTGATTAGACCTACTTGTACTCCAGTAAGATCATCAGTCATATTGAAAACACCTAATTGGAATGTAGTTCCCTTTGAGATATTAACAAACCCAATATCTGCTGTTGTTCTTCCATCAGAAATATTTGCTGCTCCCCATTGAAGACCTTTTACATTATGAGACATATTTACTAGTCCTAAAAGAGCTCCTGTAGATTCTCCACCATGGATATTCGCTAAACCAAATCCAACTCCTTTAAATGAATTATTGACCTTGTTAGCTCCAATAAATAATAGAGGAAATTGTACCCCAGTAAAATTATCAGCTTCTCCCAAAGCTAAAATAGGAAGATCTAACCCACTTACATTGGCCGTCTTACCATAAAGTAGGTTTAATCTCAATCCACTGACATCTTGAGATGCCGGCATCTGATTATTCATTACATTAAACTGAAATCCAGTTGCAAAGGACATACTAGATAACAAGAATAACATCCCCAATAAAATTTTAACTCTTTTCATATTCTTTACCTCCTAAAAATTTGTTTTTTTCATACTTCCATAACACTATACTATGAATTTCAGATTAATCCTACATAAAAATAAAAATATTATACCGGTATTAATCCCAGTAAATATAGTGTAAAATATTATATAAAAATAAAAACTCTCAGCTTTCAGCCAACACCAATAAAAACATAGATTGAAATTAAAATCGCAAGGGGGTTACCATGAAAATACTCATAGAGGGAGACACTAAATCTGGAAAAACAACCCTCCTAAAAAAAAAATATATTCAGATGATCAATGACGGGATAGATTCCAATAAAATTTTGGTACTCATTGCCAAC
This sequence comes from uncultured Fusobacteriaceae bacterium, assembly GCA_964619915.1. GTDB lineage: Bacteria > Fusobacteriota > Fusobacteriia > Fusobacteriales > Fusobacteriaceae > Psychrilyobacter. The sequence goes on from CAZUGM010000005.1 coordinate 16,450, forward strand.
AGGATGGAAGCTATAAAATTTAAAGAAAATTTAACTTTAGAATATTCCGGTGAAAACAGGATCTATTCCTATTTTGGATTTGTTCAACATGAATTAAACAAATTCTGGCCAGTGATCCTGAAAAAGAGTAAAAAAATTCATAAACTGAATATAATGCCAACTTTTATGACCTTTGAAGCCTCCCAGTGCCTTATGGGGAAAACTGTGGAATACTATAGAAAACAAGGATTTTTAGGAGAATTAAATATTTCCAATGAAGAGATCTCAAAGAAACTCCTCTCCAATATCTTAGATGCATCCCTAAACAATCTGGTATATACCAAAATCGGTGACAGATTAAAATCATTTGGAGAAGTTTCCAGGGACCAGTTATATGATCAAATGAATGCAATTATCGATAAATATATGGAAAAAACATTGGAAAATGGAACTTTTGATTATGGAACCTCTATCTACCTATACAATAATTTCCTTTTAAAGGATGAGTTTTATCTGGATAATTTTAAAAATAATACAGACCATCTTTTAGTTGATTCAGGTGAGATAGGATCCATTGCAGAGGTTGACTTTATAGATAAGATTAAAAAGTCTCTAAAAGGTCTTATTATCACACTAAATACAGACGGGCCCTATGGAATCCACAGCTATTCCAGAGGATATTTAGAAAAAACAATAATAGATTCAGAATACAAAAGGGTAAAATTAGACAGCAAAAAACCAGAAACCCATAATTTTTTAAACCGGCTAGAGGAAAAGTTCTATTCCTCTGAGACAATAGAGGGACTGCCAAACCTGCATCTGGATATAGAAAACGAATATAAAAGTATAAACAATAAAAAGGTTATTAAAAAAGTTTTAGAACTTCTGGATGATTCTGTATCACCGGTGGATATCTCGGTAATTGTACCCCAAAATGACTTGGTATTGGAGTTTGCCTTAGAAAAAATAAGTCATGAAAGAGGATTCAAATATATGAATATAGGAAGAAATGAGAGAATTTTAGATAATCCCTATGCCTATATTTTGGTTATATCCAGTATATTATTCTATGAGTTTAAAGAGATAAATTTAAATTTTGATGAAATTAAGATATTTTTTAACCTTGCTCTGGGACTGGACTCTATCAGGAGTGCACTTTTAGTTAATTATATAGGAAGTCGAAGCAGGGAAAGGTATAGACTGATCGATATAAACAGTCAGGAGATCAGAAAGCGAATCCCTCAACAAAATATTGATAAATATGATAAAATAAGAGGAATATTTAATAAAATTCCTAAGGATATTGAGTTGTATGATTTTTTTGAAATTCTGTATATTGAACTTATTGCAGGGGAAGATGATTTTTTTAAGAATATAAAAGGGTGCAGGGAATTAATAGATTCATCTAAAAAATTTATTGAAACTCTCCATAATTTTGAAAACATCAAGGACCTCAACTATGAATTTATAAAATTTTTACGGGATGGTGCCAAAGCATCGGAGAGTTTAATAGAGTTAGACGAAAGGTTAAATGGAGAATACCTCTCTATATCGACACCCTATGCCTATATAAACTCCGGAAGGGATTCAAAATATCAAATTTGGACAGATATAAGAAATAAAAATTTTATTCCCGATACAAAAAATATCCTTCAGAATTCATGGGTACTCTCTAAAACCTGGAAGGGTGATAGATTTTCCATAGAGGATCAGTTTTATATTGAAAAAATCAATACCATGGGGATCCTCCGAAGGTTGATGAAATCTTGTCATGGGGATATATATGTGTATGGATCTAAATATTCTAGCGGAAGCCACGGACAAAGCGGCCTCCTCTATAACGGATTTAAAAAAATAAAATAAGGGAGAAAATTATGAAATATATGAGAAAAATCGGGATAATATTATCCTTATTGATATTGTTTGGGGTTTCATATGGTCAGGTGGATTTTAAAGCAAAATCTATGAAGCTGATCCTGAATAAAACTGCAGCTTTAGCCGATGGACAGGATGAGATCAGTATTACCTATAGGATAGAGGATGATAATGGTGTACCCCTTAGAAATATTGACAAAAAAGATATTGTTCTTTTGATTGACGGAGTTGAAAGGAGAGACTTTACCCTGAGGTCCAGGGAGAATAAAATTTTTGAAATAACGCTGATCTATGGAGATCTCAAATCTGAAACCCAAGTGGAATTTATAAAAGATGATAAAAAATTAAAAATTTCCCTGTCTAAAACAAGGGTTTTGGCTGACGGGATCGATGAAATAATTATAGGAACCACAGATGATCAGGGGAATAAATGGAATGACAGTGTAACTCTCTATATAAACGGTGAAGAAGTTTTAGCTAACCTGTTTAAGACTAAAAAAACAGGCGAATATACAGTTGTTGCCAGGTCCGGTAAATTTGTAAGTGAGAAGGAACAAATAACTGCATATGAAAAAATTAATACTTTAAATTTAAAGGCAGATAAACTTGATCTCCTTGCCAATGGAGTGGATAAAATAAATTTTACCTTGGATGGCAAAGACCAGAATGGAATTCCTCGAAAAATAAATGATTTTATCCTGGTAGATCCTCAAGGAAGAAATATATCTGAATCCAAAACATTAACTACTAAAAATTCAGGAACCTACAAGGTCAGGGCTATTTATAAGGGTGAGTACTCCAACTATATCACCTATAGTTCTAAAAGGCCTGAAAAGTTCAGTGTAGTTTCATACTATCCGATGAAGGAAACCATCAATTTAAATACTATGATAGAAGTTACACTAAATATAGAGCCTAAAAATTATAGGGATAGTTTAGAAGTTTTACTGGATGGAAAACCCATCCCAGGCAGGGTTGCCTATGATAAAAAATCTAAATCCCTGCTTTTTATTCCTACCCAGCCGTTGAAATTAAATTCAAAATATAGGGTAAGATTAAAAAATTCTATCACAGGAGTAGATCAAAACAGGTTAAAAGATGATTTTACCTTTGAATTTGAGACCGTTTCCAGGAAAGGTATAGAGACAGTTAAAGTGGAGAGGGGATCCTTTATATTAGGAGACCAGACCGGCAAACTGTGGAAATTTTCATCTCCTACACAGGAGGCCTTTATTCATTATGATTACTTTATCGGAAAAACACCGGTAACATTTGATATCTACGATCAATATACCAGAGATATGGGTCTGCCCCTTGTAGATGATAACGGATGGGGGCGTAAGACCAGACCTGTTATCAATGTAACCTGGAACGATGCTATAGGGTTTTTAAATTGGTTATCTCAAAAAGAAAACCTCCCGCCGGCCTATGATAAAGACGGAAATCTTATCGATTCAGACGGGGATAGAACCAGGGATATAACTGTGGTTGAAGGATATAGACTGCCGACTGAAATTGAATGGGAATTTGCCGGAAAGGGAGGAATAAAATCCAGACCTACTCTGTTCAGTGGTTCAAACGATGTGGGAGCAGTAAGCTGGTATTCCGACAATTCAATGGGTAAAACCCATGAAGTAGCCACAAAAATGCCAAATGAATTGGGAATCTATGATATGAGTGGAAATGTCTGGGAGTGGATAAATGACAATAGTGGTGTTTATTCAGGAATCGAAAGAATAAACAGTGTAGGTCCTAAAAATGGATCGTTAAAAATACTCCGAGGCGGTTCATTTAACAGTATAACCAGTGATACCCAGCTGACCTTTAGAGATGAACTATCTCCCAATACCAGGGATATATATTATGGGTTTAGGGTAGCGAGAACAATTAAGGAGAAAAAATAATGACAGAAGAAAATACATTTTTAAAAAAAATATATGAATTACTTACCAATACCGATAGGTTTGCAGGACTTGTTGAACAGATCATCTTATTTTCCATAAGGACAGTTATTGCAGTTTTAGTATTTTTAGTCTTCAGAAAAATTATAGATATTCTGATGAAAAAATATGAACAACTGGACAGAAAAGACTCCAATAAATCCCTCCATACTTTTTCTGGGTCAATACTGAGGTTGTCACTAAATTTTATAGCAATCATGATTGCACTCCTCATAGTAGGGGTAAAGCAGACTGCTTTTGTAGGACTTTTAGGAGGAGCAGGTTTAGGTATTGGTTTAGCACTGAAAGATACTCTGGCAAATTTTGCCGGTGGAGTCATCTTAATAGTATTTAAAGCCTATGAGATAGGTGATTTTATAGAAATTGACGGTCAGAGCGGAAGTGTACATGAGATAAATGTTTTTGCTACAACCCTAAATACCATCGACAATAAGAGGATCCTGGTTCCGAATGGTCTGGCAACCTCCCACCAGATAATAAACTATACAAAGAATAAGATGAGAAGGGTGGATCTTTTATTCGGGATCTCCTATAACGATGATTTCAAAAAAGCCATAAAAATATTGACAGAGATCGCAGAATCTCACCCTCAAATTTCACAGAGGATAGACAAGACCATCAGATTGAGGGAATTAGCTGACAGTTCGGTAAATATCACCTTTAGAGTCTGGTGTAAATCTGAAGATTATTGGGGAGTCTACTACGATATCATGGAATCGGCAAAACTCAGATTTGATGAAGATGGTATAAGTATCCCGTTCCCGCAAATGGATGTTCACATGCACAATCCAGAGAAAGAAGTAACAATTAATAATTGATGTTTTGCGATGGTGCACGCATTAAAAAAAAATAGAAGAGGTAGATTATGTTAAAGAAAGCTGAGAAGGCATTGTTTCAATATTTTGGATATAAAAAATTTAGAACCAATCAAGAGGAGATCATCTCCTCTATTTTGGATGGAAGAAATCTTTTGGGGATAATTCCCACCGGAAGCGGGAAATCCATCTGCTATCAGATCCCGGCGTTACTCTCACCCAAACTTACCATAGTTATCTCTCCCCTGATCTCCCTTATGAAAGATCAGGTAGATACCCTTAAAACATCCAATATCCCTTCAGCTTTTATAAACAGCTCCCTCTCAAAGGATGAATATGTAAATATCATCAGACAGTTACGGCAAAATAAATTAAAGCTTCTTTATATAGCCCCTGAAAGACTCCTCAATGCTAAATTTACAAACCTTCTGGCAGGTCTTCAGATAGGGATGGTAGCTGTAGACGAGGCTCACTGTATATCCCAATGGGGATACGATTTCAGAAAATCTTATCTAGAGATTCCTAAATTTATCGAGAAATTAGATCAGAATATACAGATAACGGCATTTACAGCTACAGCTACCCCAAAGGTAAAACAAGATATCATAGATCTGCTGGAGATGAAGAACCCCAAGATATTTGTAGGAGGGTTCGACCGGAAGAATCTGTTTTTTAAAGTTGTAAAAAATGAAGATCCAGAATCATTTTTGGTGGATTATCTGGATACCCATAGGAAAGCTCCAGGGATCATCTATGCTTCTACACGAAAAGAAGTGGATAACCTGTATGCCTATCTGAGATTGAAGCACTTCAGTGTGGGAAAATATCATGCAGGACTCACCGACGAGGAGCGTAAAAAATTCCAGAATAAATTTATAACCGGCGATATCAGAGTTATGATTGCAACCAACGCCTTTGGTATGGGGATCGATAAGTCCAATGTAAGGTTTGTTATCCACCGGAATATACCCAAGGATATCGAAAGTTACTATCAGGAAGCCGGCCGTGGAGGTCGTGACGGGGGGCAGGCAGAGTGTATCTTGATGTTTTATCCTGAAGATATCGGCACACAGGAATTTTTTATAGATGTGAATAGGGAACTTTCCCCTGAGTTAAAGAGGGATAAATTAAAAAAATTAGATAAAATGGTAGCCTATACTGAGATAAAATCCTGTCTGCGGGAATATTCCCTGAAGTATTTTGGTGACAGGAGGATTAAGAACTACTGTGGGAACTGCAGTAACTGTACCGGCCTGAAAGATGTTGAAAACAATACTGTAGATGCACAAAAAGTTCTCTCGTGCATTGGCAGATCCAAGGAAAACATTGGTATCAGGATGGTTATCCGCCTCCTCTTAGGGGAGATAAGTGATAAAATTACAAGAAAGGGGCTGGATAAGATCTCAACCTTTGGGATTTTTAAAGGTTATGATAAGAACCTGCTGGAGGAGTTTATCAACTACCTTATCTCTGAAGGATATATAGATCAAACAGCAGGATCCTATCCGGTGCTTAAGTTAAATGAAAAATCATTTGATGTCTTAAATGGAAATATTCAGGTGCTTCGAAAGAAAAATGAAATTGTATCCTTTGATTACTATGAAAATCCTATCTTTGAAAGATTAAACGAAGTACGTCGTGAGATTGCAGAAAAAGAGGGAATAGCTCCATATGTTCTCCTATCCGATGTGACCCTAATGGAACTGGCAGATAAAAAACCTACTAACAGGTGGGAGATGCTAAAGATTAAAGGGATCGGCAACCAGAAATTTGAAAACTACGGGCAACATTTTTTAGATGTCTTGATCACAGAGGTGGAGATTGAAAATTTAAAAAATAATAATTCTCAAGAACCCCAAAACTCCCATAAAAAATACCTGGTTGAAATAGAAAAGGTAAAACACCTTAAAGAAAGTTTAAACTTAGATGTAGATATAGAGGAGCTAGCTCAGGCTATAAGTGATATATTCTTTTAACCTTAAGACCCTATAGATAATTTCTTTCCAAATGTATGAATCATTAAACATTGGAAAGGACCTATCTATAGGGTCTTTTTTTTAGCATTTAATCAGACAAAATTTAGCAAATGGACTTTTTATTAAGACAAAATGTAAAAACAAAAGAAATTACTTTACTTAAATTTAAGAAAGGGTTATAGTTAGTTTATGGACCAGTATAAAAAACAAACTCTTTTACACCAAAATGTGCTGATTTAATTCAAAAATAAGCACAAAAAGTATAATTTATATTTAAAGATTAACTTTAAAAAATCAATAAAAATTAATATAAGAGGTGAGGAAATGAAGATATTGTATTATGATTGTTTTAGCGGAATAAGTGGGGACATGAATTTGGGGTCACTCATTGATTTAGGAGTAGATCCTAATTATTTAAAAGAAGAGTTAAGAAAGATAAATATTGACGATGAATTCGAATTAGTTGTTGAAAAATCAATAAAAATGGGGATAACAGGTACAAAAGCAAAAGTTATCCTGAAAAATTCAGATAAAGCTCATCATCATGGGGAACATAGTCATAGTCATAACCATTCTCACTCCCATGACCATACTCATAGCCACAATGAAAACAATTCTCACGGCAGACATGAGCATACCCACACACACGATAGAAATTTCATGGATATAAAAAAAATAATAGTTGAGAGTAAATTAAATGAAAGGGTCAAGGAACTGAGCCTTAAAATTTTCGAAAAAATTGCCATTGCAGAGGGAAAAGTCCATGGAAAACCTATCGATGAAGTTCACTTTCATGAAGTCGGAGCAACCGATTCATTGGTAGATATCATAGGAGGAGCAATAGCTATAGATTATCTCGATGTAGATAAAGTCATGGCTTCTACTATCCAGGTAGGCCAGGGATTTGTCTGGTGTGAACACGGAAAAATACCTGTCCCGGCACCTGCGACAACAGAGATATTAAAAGATATCCCCATTCAAATAGGAGGTGTCGATGGAGAAGCAACTACACCAACAGGGGCAGCAATATTGGCGGCTACAGTAGAAAAATATACAGACAACTTGGATTTTAATATAGAGAAAATAGGGTATGGTGTAGGAGATCGAGATTTCGCTATTCCAAATGTATTGAGAACTTATATAGGGAAACAAAGAAATAGAGAAAAACAACTATTTAATTCTGAAACTCAAGATATAAAACAGTTTATTTTAGAAACCAATATTGACGATATGAACCCTGAAATCTATAACTATGTTGAGGAAAAACTTTTAAAGACTGGAGCTAAAGATGTATTTAGAGTTCCTATAATCATGAAAAAAGGAAGAACGGGAACAAAATTAAATGTTTTGACAGATAGTTCTAAAGAAAAAGAAATTCTCGATATTCTATTTAGAGATACTACTACTACAGGAGTTAGAAAATACAAGGTGGATAAGATCTTTATGGAGAGAAATTATGAAAATATAGAGACTCAATATGGAGAAATTACAGTTAAAAACGCTATCTATGACAATGAAATCATAAAATATAAAGCAGAATATGAGCAGTGTAAAAAAATAGCTTTGGAAAAAAATATACCTATTACAGAAATATATAGGGAAGTTGATAGAGTTTTGGAGAAAAAAAGATCTTTTAATTTGGAATAAACCCGCCTATACCTTCCTTTTAACACGGTTACCATACGGGAGACAAATCGATGAAAAAGAACTGTAAATCATCGAAGAAGCTGAATTTTTTTAGTTTTTTCTTGACTTTATATATTAAATATATTAATAAAATAAAGCGAATAAATTACAGTAATTTTACGATAGTTTGGAATTGGTCAATATAAAAATATTATTTTCTTTTAATTAAAGCGACTTGAAAGATCTGCAGGAGAAATAAACAGGGATTTAATGATATTTATCTTTATATTTGAAAAAAACTTAAATAAAAAAATCACTTTATTGACATAACAGTGAATCGTAAAGTAACCTTTTAAAGGAAGCAAATTAAGATTATTTATTTTTTGCGCTTTAAATTGGTCGTACCAATTTAAAGTGCAAAGAATATATATCTTAACCCTTGTACTGTTGTTGGACTTTCTGTTAAGGAAGGGCCGGTAATTAGAAAGATATTTGTAACCATGTATAAAAAATTAAAAAATGGAGAGTGATCAAATATGCATATACCTGATAATTATTTAAGTCCATCAACATGTGCAGTATTGTTTGGAATAATGATTCCTGTATGGAAAAGAGCTACAAAAAAAGTAAAAGAGGAGATAAGCAGTAAAAAAATGCCTTTAGTTGGGATCTGTGCAGCTTTTTCATTTTTAATAATGATGTTTAATGTCCCTCTCCCTGGGGGAACTACAGGACACGCTGTAGGATCTACCCTTGTAGCAATACTTTTAGGTCCTCATGCTGCCTTACTGGCAGTTACCATAGCTTTAGCTATACAAGCACTTTTTTTTGGTGATGGTGGTATCTTATCTCTTGGAGCAAATTGTTTTAATATGGCTTTTATTATGCCATTTACAGGTTACTATATCTATAAACTTATAATTAATAAAACCAACTTCAAA